>JALYNS010000035.1 GCA_030773035.1 Chloroflexota bacterium | reverse complement strand
GGGAAGCGGCGAGGCCGCTCCCCCGGGGACACAACTTTCCGCAACGTTTTCTCGCGAACGGAGGGCAGGCTGCGTGGTTGCATACATGGTCCGCCGAGTCCTCGGCATGTTCCTGCTCCTGTTCCTGCTGACCATCGCCGTCTTCTTCCTGTTCAACCTGCTGCCGGGCGACCCCGCCCGCCTGACGTGCGGGAAGATCTGCACCCCCCAGCTGCTCGAGGCGAATCGACACCGCCTGGGGTATGACGAGCCGGTCGTGACCCAGTACGTCAAGTGGGTGTCGGGGATCTTCGCCGGGCGCGTCTTCTCCCCGGATTCGCCCGAGCCGATCCAGTGCAATGCCCCCTGTCTCGGCTACTCGTTCAATCGACATGAGGAGGTGACATCGCTGATCGCGCGCTCAGCCCCGGTCACCTTCTGGCTCGCGATCGGGGCGTTCCTGCTCTGGATCATCGCCGGGATATCGTTTGGCATCCTGGCCGCGCTGCGCCGAGGACGCCTGCCGGACCGGCTGATCATGACCGCCTCGCTGATCGGCTATTCGCTGCCGTCGTTCTTCATCGGGCTGCTCCTGGTCTTCTTCGTCATCATCAAGTGGCAGCTCCTGCCCTTCCCCGCGTATGTCTCGCCGTTCGAGAACCCGGGGCAGTTCTTCCAGACCATGCTCCTGCCGTGGATCGTGCTGGCGACCCTCAACGCTGCGTTCTACGTGCGCCTGACCCGCAACCAGGTGCTCGAGGTGTTCAGCGATGACTATGTGCGCACGGCGCGTGCCAAGGGCCTGCCGGAGCGCGTGGTCGTCGTCAAGCACGCCCTGCGCGCAGGGTTGACACCGATCCTCACCGCCGCCGGCCTGGACCTCGCCTACCTGCTGGGTGGCGCCGTCATCTCGGAGAACATCTTCAGCCTCCCGGGGCTGGGCTCGCTCGCCATCAGTTCGATCACCGATTCAGACCTGCCCCTGATCACCGGGATCACGCTCCTGACGGCCTCGATCATCATCGTCGCGAACCTCGTCGTGGTTCTGCTCTACGCGGTGGTCGACCCGCGGGTGCGGATCGCGTGATGTCGACCCGCTCCTCGCTTGATCGGCCCTTCCTCTCGGTGACCGACCTTTCGGTCGCGTTTCCCACCGAGGATGGCCTCGTCCAGGCGGTGGATGGGGTCACGCTCTCCATCGAGAAGGGCAAGACGCTCGCGATCGTCGGTGAGTCGGGCTCCGGCAAGAGCGTCACCGCCCAGGCGATCATGGGGCTCATCAACCGGAGGTCGGCGAAGGTTTCGGGCGAGATCTGGCTCGACGGACAGGAATTGATCGGCCTGCCCCAAAACGAGGTCCAGGAGCTCATGGGCAATGAGGTCGCCATGATCTTCCAGGATCCGATGTCGAGCCTGCACCCCTTCTACCGCATCGGCGACCAGATCGTCGAGGCGATCCGGGCCCACCGGAAGATCCCGAAGGCCGATGCTCGCCGCGAGACGATCGACATGCTTCGCCGGGTCGGGATCCCCGCCGTCGAGCGGCGGGTTGACGCCTACCCGCACCAGCTCTCGGGCGGGATGCGCCAGCGCGTGATGATCGCGATGGCACTCATCAACTCTCCCCAGCTCCTGATCGCCGATGAGCCGACGACGGCGCTCGACGTCACCGTCCAGGCCCAGATCCTCGAGCTGATCTCGAGCCTGCAGCAGGAGTTCGGGACGACGGTCATCATGATCACCCACGACCTTGGGATCGTTGCCGACGTCGCGGACGACGTCGCGGTCATGTACGGCGGCCGGATCGTCGAGCTCGCGCCAACCGTCGAGCTCTACGATCGTCCTGAGATGCCCTATACGCTCGGCCTCCTCTCATCTGTTCCACGCATGGACAAGGTGCTGCCCGAGCGGCTCGAGCCCATTCGTGGCAACCCGCCGTCGCCGATCCGCCTCCCGAAGGGCTGCGTCTTCCAGCCGCGCTGTGACTATTTCACGCGAGTCCCCGGCGAAGCCTGCCTCACGGTGCGCCCCGAGCTCCTTCCCTCCGGCCCTGACCATGAGGTCCGCTGCCTCCTCAAAGCCGAGGAGCGACAGCAGATCGCCCGAGAGGTGTTGCAGATCCTGGCCGGAGCCCCGCAGTGACGGTCGACGCGGGCGAGGTCCTTGAGATCACCGATCTCCGCACCTACTTCGCCGTTCGGTCACGTGGCATCATCCCGCGCACCGTCGGCCAGGTGAAGGCCGTCGACGGCGTTGACCTCCGGGTCGCTCCCGCCGAGACCCTGGGGCTGGTCGGCGAGAGCGGATCGGGCAAGACCACCGTGGCCAGGTCTGCCCTGATGCTGGTCCGTCCGACCAGCGGCCGGATCGAGCTCGACGGCCAGGAGATCACCAAGCTGTCGAAGCGGGCGCTGGAGCCGGTGCGGCGCAAGGCGCAGATGATCTTCCAGGATCCCTACAACGCCCTGAACCCGCGTCACACCGTCGGCGGCATCATCAGCGCCCCGTTCAAGGTCCAGAAGGTGGAGCCCCCGGGCGGCGTCCGGAACGCAGTCCTGGAGCTGATGGAGCGGGTCGGCCTGAACCCGGAGCACTACAACCGCTACCCGAACGAGTTCTCCGGCGGTCAGCGCCAGCGGATCGGGATCGCCAGGGCGATCGCGCTCCAGCCCAAGCTGATCGTGTGCGACGAGCCGGTCTCGGCGCTCGACGTCTCGATCCAGGCCCAGATCATCAACCTCCTGCGGGACCTCCAGCGGGAGTTCAGGGTCGCCTACCTGTTCGTCGCCCACGACCTCGCGGTGGTGCGGCAGATCTCGCACCGGGTCGCGGTCATGTACCTCGGCAAGATCATGGAGACCGCCTCCCGGGAGGTGATCTACTCGGCCCCGCTCCACCCGTATACGCACTCCCTGCTGTCGGCCGTGCCGATCCCGGATCCCAAGCGACAAGCGCATCGAAAGAGCCGGATCGTGCTCCACGGCGACCTTCCGAGCCCGATCGACCCGCCGAGCGGGTGCGTCTTCCGGACGCGGTGCTTCCAGGCGCAGGAGCGCTGCGCGGTCGAGGTTCCGCCGCTCCTTGAGCTGGCGCCCGGCCACAAGGTGGCGTGCCATTTCCCGATCGCCACGGCAGATCTGCCGGCGAGGGTCGAAGTCGAGGATGTCGCGATCGTCGCCGGCGGGGATGAGGCGGCAGCGCCTGTTGAGGAGGGTGTGCACTTCGCTGAGCCGGGGCCGCCCCACGCCTGAGGCTTCGCGCGCTGCGGCGACCGCCGCTCCATCAGGATCACCAGTGCGCTGCCGGGTTAGGCTTGGTCCGCAATGAAACGAGCGGAGGGCCGCCGACGGCCGAGCCGGCGAGGTCCCGTCACGTTGGTGGGGCTTGGCCTCCTGATCGCAGCCTGCCAGGCGGCGCCCACGCCATCGGCGTCGGTCGGGGAGAGCGGGATTCCCTTCATCGCCGGCAGCTATCCGGCGGGTGCGCCCGCCGACTGCGCCTATGGGGGCGAGATCGCCCAGATCAGGGCGGTCGACAGGCTGACCGTGGAGTTCAGCCTGTGCTACCCCGACGTGGGCTTTCTCTCGAAGATTGCCCTCGCCAATAACGCGATCCAGGACAGCGACTGGCTGACCCGTTACGCCCCCAACCGGAGCGTGCACGCCAACGCCAACGGCACCGGACCGTACATGGTCACGGACGGGACTCCTTCGGCCGGCGACTCCATCACGCTCGGCCGCTATGACGGTTATTGGGGGGAGAAGGCGATCGCGGCCGAGGTTCTCTTCGAGTGGAGCTCGTCGGCTGCGGATCGGCTTCGGAAGCTGCGGAGCGGCACGGTCGATGGAATCGACAACCCGGGGCCGGATGACCTCGCGCTGATCAGTGCCGATGCATCGCTCCAGCTCTTGCCGCGGGAGGCGCTCAGCACCATGTACATCGGGATGAGCAACACCTTCGCTCCGTTCGACAGCCGCCGAATCCGCGAGGCGCTGGCGATGGGGATCGACCGCCAGCGGATCATCGACAGTGTCTTCCCGCCCGGATCGTCCCTCGCGGGATTCTTCACCCCGTGCAGCATCCAGTTCGCGTGCGCCGGGGACCCGTGGTACGACCACGACCTCGATGCCGCGCAGGAGATCCTGGCCAATCCCGGCTTTCCGGGTCCCTTGACCACGCACATCTACTATCGCGCCGAGGCCGGCTGCGGTCTGCCCGACCCGCTCCTGGTCGCCCAGGAGCTGCAGACCCAGCTCAACGATGATCTGGACATCAGGGCCGACATCCGGCTCCAGTCGTCGGCGACCTTCCTCGAGAACGTGTCCGCCGGCCTGCTCGACGGCCTCTACGTGATGGAGT
>JALYNS010000034.1 GCA_030773035.1 Chloroflexota bacterium | reverse complement strand
GCGCTGGCGATGCGCCTGGTGGTCCGCGCGGCCGAGGTGCTCGGCGCCGCCCGGCTGATCCCCATCACTCGAGCGCACGTCGACTCCTGCCTCTACCACGGGGAGGCGACGGTCGACTTCGTCGAGCGGCTGGTGAGCGGGGGAGCGCAGGTCGCCGTGCCGACGACGCTCAACGTCGGCGCCATCGACCTGCTTCACCCCGAGCTGTGGCGCGGCGATCCCGTTGTGGCCGAGCGCGGGCGCCTGCTGATGGAGCACTACCGCTCGCTGGGATGCCAGCCGACCTACACCTGCGCGCCCTACCAGCTCCCGTTCGCGCGGCCGGACTTCGGCGAGCAGGTGGCGTGGGCCGAGTCGAACGCGATCGTCTTCTGCAACAGCGTATTGGGCGCCCGCACGGAACGCTACGGGGACTTCACCGACATCGCCTGCGCGATCGCAGGGCGGGTGCCGTACGCCGGCCTGCACGGGACTGACGCCCGCCGCGCCGTGCTCGTTCTCCGGCTCGCCGCCGATGTGCCGGCGCCGCTCCGCGACGACGACGCCTTCTACCCGGTCCTCGGCATCGTGCTCGGGCGGCAGGCAGGCAGCCGGGTGGCCGTCATCGACGGGCTGCCGCCGGGGGTCTCGGAGGACCGCCTGAAGGCGATCGGTGCGGCGGCTGCCTCGTCTGGCGCCGTGGCGATGTTCCATGCCGTTGGGTCGACCCCGGAGGCGCCTACGCTGGATGCCGCGCTCCAGGGCGGCGAGGCGGATGAGGCGGTCGAGGTCACGCTTGCCGAGCTGCGCGCCGCGCGGGACGAGCTCACGACCGCGACCGGCGGAGCGCCGCCCGGAACGCCCATCGGCAGCGTCTCGCTCGGGACCCCGCACGCCTCGCTCGCCGAGCTGCGAGTGATGGAGCGAGAGCTCGCCGGCGCGCGTCCGGCGCCAGGGGTGGAGCTGCTGGTTTCAACCGCCCGCCACCTGCTCGCCGACGCCGAGGAGGAGGGCCTGGCGCGCCGCCTGCGCGGGCTGGGGGTCGAGCTGCTGGTGGATACCTGCAGCTACATCGCGCCGGTGCTGCGCCCGAGCCCGCTGCCCGCGATGACCGACTCGGGCAAGTGGGCCTTCTATGCGCCCGGCAACATCGACGTCGAGGTCATCTTCGGGAGCCTCCGCGAGTGCGTCCGTTCCGCGATCGAGGGCCGCGTCTGGCGCGACCCGGACCTGTGGGGCGCGGCGTGAACGGCCGGCTCCTCGCCCCCGGCACCGCCGAGGGGCGTGCGCTCGTCCTCCACGAGGCACTCTCGCTGTGGGGCGGCATTGATCCGGCGACCGGCACGATCATCGACGCCCGGCACCCGCAACGGGGCGAATCCGTTGCCGGCCGGGTGCTGGTGATGCCGGCCGTGCGTGGCTCGTCCTCCTCATCCTCGATCCTCGCCGAGTCGGTGCGAGCCGGTTGCGCCCCGGCGGCCATTCTCCTCGGTGAGCCGGACCTGATCCTGGCGGTGGGCGCGGCCGTGGCCGAGGAGCTGTATGGCCAGGGCATTCCGGTCGTGCTTCTGGCGCGGGAGGAGCTTGCCGGCATCATTGACGGCGCCACGGTCAGGGTGGACGGCGCGTACGTCTCCCCGGCCTGACGTATCCTCGCCGCGATGGAGCCGGAGAGCGGGGAGCTCATCGGGCGAATGGCGCACCTGGGGTTTCTGCTCGAGACCCCGTCCCAGAAGCGCCCCGGACAAGCACGCCTGCTGGTGGCCTTTCGTGACCATCCCACCCTTGAGCACTTCGACCCCGAATTCGTCACGTTCTGGCGGACCGGGGACGACCGCAGGGGGCACCCTGCGGAGCTGACCCTGGAGACCCGGATGCCGCAGCGGGCGGAGTTCTCATGGGGGCGCATCGAGGTGGTCGATCGGCTCGGCATCGAGAACATCTTTGCCACCCTGGGCGGCGAGCTGCGGATGGACCTGGTGCGAGTGGGCCTCGCGATCGCGGCCTTCACCTCTCCCGGCCCGATCCTGCGGATGGGCGGCCACTCGCAGGACGTGGACCAGGTCGCGCTCGAGCTCGGCGCCTTCTTCGGCCGGATCATGGTGCCGATCGACTTCGAGCCCGGCGTGGAGGAAGCGATCTCGGCGGCGACCCCGCTCGAGCGATATGCGGCCTTCGTCGCGTTCGAGCAGGCGCGCTACGTGGGCCATGCGTCCCTGCGCGAAGAGCAGCCGGCGACGGGATCGGCGTTCGCGGTCGAGGCCCATCGCCTCGCCGGCGAGGACCCGGCGGGCTGGGAGGCGGGGGGCCGGCTCCTGTCGCGGATGGGGCTCGCGCCGGCGGGCTAGACTCACCCTTCTGACCACCATGCCAGGACGAGGCTGACCGATGGACCCCTGGGCACCCCTCGAGACCGAGGACCCCGAGATCTTCCGCGTGGTCCGCGACGAGGAGCGGCGGACCCGATCCAACCTGGAGCTGATCGCGTCAGAGAGCTACCCGTCGCTCGCCGTGCTGCAGGCGACCGGGTCGATCCTGACCGGCAAGTACGCCGAGGGCTACCCGGGGCGCCGCTACTACGGCGGCTGTGAGGTTGTGGACATGGGCGAGGAGATCGCCCGGCAGCGCGCCCTCGAGCTTTTCGGCGCGGAGCATGCCAACGTGCAGCCGCACGCCGGGGCGCAGGCCAACATGGCGGTCTACCACGCCCTGCTTGAGCGGGGCGACACGGTGCTCGGCCTGGCGCTCGACCAGGGCGGCCACCTGACGCACGGCTCGCCGGTCAACTTCAGTGGCCAGTACTACAACTTCATTCCCTACCACGTCGACCGGGAGACGCACCTGATCGACATGGACGAGGTGCGGTCGCTGGCGCGCGAGCATCAGCCGAAGATGATCGTCACCGGCGCGACCGCCTATCCGCGCTTCTGGGACTTCGCGGCGTTCCGGGCGATCGCCGACGAGATCGGCGCCTACCTGATGACCGATATGGCCCACTTCGCAGGGCTGGTGGCGGCCGGAGTACACCCCAGTCCCGTGCCGCACGCGCACGTCGTGAGCACCACCACCCACAAGACGCTGCGCGGGCCGCGAGGCGGGATGATCCTGTGCATCGCGGACCTCGCCAAGGCGATCGACAAGGCGGTCTTCCCGGCACTGCAGGGCGGTCCGCTCGAGCACGTGATCGCCGCCAAGGCGGTCGCCTTCAAGCAGGCGATGAGCGCCGAGTTCAAGCGTGACGCGGCGCAGACGGTGGCGAATGCGAAGGCCCTCGCCGCAGGACTGGTTGAGGCGGGGGCAGCGGTGATCACCGGCGGGACCGACAACCACCTGATGCTGGTTGACGTGCGGCCACTGGGCGTCACCGGCAAGGAGGCCGACCTGGCGCTCGGCGAGGTCCAGATCACCGTGAACCGGAACACGATCCCCTACGACCCGAACCCACCGATGATCGCCAGCGGGATCCGAGTGGGGACGCCAGCGGTCACGGGGAGGGGGATGCTGGAGCCGGAGATGCAGCTGATCGCGCAGCTGATCGTGGATGGGGTCGCCGCCCGCGGGAACACTGCGGCGCAGGCCGCGATTCGCGATCGGGTGACATCCATCACCGCTCGCTTCCCTGTTCCCGGCCTGCCGGAGACGCTGGTTGCTGGCCGCGTCGGGGCCTAGGGCCCGCGTCGCCGAGTCGATCGGCCTCGGCTATACTCGCGCCGTCCGACCGCTCTGAGTCGAACCGAAATGGCACAGCTGACGCCCGCCGGGCTCATCAAGATCATGGGTCTGGTGACCCTGATCATGGCGGTCCCGATCGTGGGCGGCTCGGTCGCCGGCCTGGTGCTGGACGGGTTGTTCGGCACCTCGCCGCTGCTGGTGCTGATCGGCCTGGCGGTCGGAAGCCTGATCGCAGCCGTCGGTATCTGGCTCCTGATCCGCGCCGGTGCGCGCAGGGGCTACGGTGGTGGGCCCGGCGATGGAGCCTGACAACGGGGCCGATGGGCCGCCATCGGCCAACTGGGGCCTGGCCCTTGACCTGGGGCTGCGGTTGGGGATCTCGGTGGTCCTCGGCGTCGGCGGCGGCCTGCTGGTCGACAGCTGGCTGCGGACCAGCCCGATCTTCACGCTGATCGGGATGGTGCTCGGGATCGCGGCCGCCATGTATACGATCTGGGACGTCGCGCGGCAGAGCATGGGGAGATAGGACCGGAGTGGTACACGTCGAGATCGCGGCCGAGGCGCTCTTCACGATCGGGCCGTTGATCGTCACCAACTCGATGATCGGCGCGCTGCTGGCGTCGATCGTGCTGTTCGCCATCGCTCGCCGGTTTGCGGGCGGCTCCGCGATCGTGCCGAGCCGCGGCCAGAGCCTGGTGGAGCTGCCGATCGAATTCCTGGCGGGGATCGTGCGCGGCACCGGCGGGAATCGCTGGCGCCAGTTCGCGCCGCTCATCTTCGCCATCTTCCTGTTCGTCCTGACCGCCAACTGGCTGAGCCTGCTGCCGGGCGTCGGCACCATCGGCCTTGCCCATGGAGAGGGAGAGCATCGGATCATCGTGCCGTTCGTGCGCGCCGGGGCGGCCGACCTGAACTTCACCCTCGGCCTCGCGCTCGTCTCCTTCGTCTCATTCGTCGCGTTCGGGTTGCGGGCCAACGGCGTGCGCGGCTACCTCAAGGAGCTGCTCATCGCGGAGCCCGCCTACATGACGCCGCTGCTGACGCCGATCCACCTCATCAGCGAGCTGTCGCGCGTCATCAGCCTCTCGATGCGGCTCTTCGGCAACGTTTTCGCCGGCGAGGTGCTCCTGGCGACGATGCTGGCGCTGACCACGGCCACGGTCTTCCTGCTGCCGCTGGCCTTCGTCATTCCCGGCGTCTTTCTCGGCCTGGAGCTGCTCTTCGGGCTCGTGCAGGCGCTCGTCTTCGCGCTGCTGTCGATGACCTACATCACACTGGCGATTGCCGAGCATCGCCAGCACGGAAACGCGGAACATCATTCGGGCGAGGCGCCCGAGCAAGACGCCGCTCCGGCAGACGCGACGGCGTAACAGAACGGGAGGCTTCGCCCCATCCGCGAAGCACATTGAGGAGGAAGACAACACGTGGACCTGACACCACTCGCAGCCGGTCTGGCCATCGGGCTGGGCGGCATCGGACCCGGAATCGGCCTGGGGATCGGCTTCTCCAAGGCAATGGAGGCGATCGGGATCTACGCCCTGGTCGTCTCGCTGATCATCCTCTTCACCTAGCACCGAAGCCCGCAATGGCATTCTTCGAAGCGTTCGGGGTCGACCTCTTCAAGCTCGCCTTCCAGATCATCAACTTCCTGCTGATCCTGTACCTGCTGAACCGGTTCGTGTTCAGGCGGGTCCTGTCACTGATCGACGAGCGGCAGGCGCGGATTGCGAAGGGGCTCGAGGACGCGGAGGCGGCCGCTCGCGACCGGGAGCTGGCACGCGCCGAGCGGGAGGCCGCGCTCGACGAGGCTCGGAAGGAGGCACAGGCCATGATCGCCCGCGCCACCAAGATCGCCGAGGACTCCCGAGTCGAGATCGTGGCGGCCGCCAAGAGCGAGGCGGAGAAGGTCGCGGCTCGCGCGTCCGCGGACATCACGGCCGAAAAGGAGCGGGCGATCGCGGAGCTGCGCTCGCAGGTCGCCGACCTCGCCCTCGAGGCGGCGGGCAAGCTCGTCAGGGCGGAGATGAACGCGGCCACGCAGCGACGTCTGGTCGACGAATTCCTGGCCGAAGTCACGCCCAGCGACAAGGAACGCAGCTAGCGATGGCGCGAAGGGACACGTCCGCCCGCCGCTACGCGGAGGCTGCCTTCCAGACGGGCCGCGCCGACGGGTCGCTCGACGCCTGGGAGCGGGACATGGCCCTCCTGGGGAGGACCCTGCGCCACGCGGAGCTCCGTGCACTGCTCCAGCATCCGGCGGTCCCGTTTCCCGACAAGGAGCGCGTCCTTCGCAAGGTGCTGGGGCGCGGGGTGGCGCCGGAGGCGGTCAACCTGGTGCTGCTGATGGTCCGCCGCGGCCGGCCCGGCGCGATCGATCGGATGATCGCGCGCTTCGCGGAGCTGCTGCGCCGTGAACGCGGGATCGTCCTGGCGGATGTGCGGACGGCGCTGCCGCTCGACGACAGCCAGCGCGCCAAGATCGCGGCGCGCCTGCAGACCCTGACCGGCGCACAGGTGGAGATGGACGAGACGGTTGACCTGGATCTGATCGGCGGGATCGCCGTGCGGATCGGGGATCGACTCTACGACGCGAGCGTGCGCAGCCGCCTGGCGCGGCTGCGGGCGCGGCTGACCGCGGTTTAGGCAAGGACGAGGGAGTACATGACGATCCGATCCGACGAGATCACGTCGATCATCCGCAACGAGATCAGCGGCTTCGACGAGGGAGCCGATGTCTCGGGCGTCGGGACCATCGTGGAGGTCGGCGACGGGATTGCGCAGATCTACGGGCTCTCCGGCGCGCTCGCCTCCGAGCTGCTCGAGTTCCCCGGCGGCGTGATGGGGATGGCCTTCAACCTGGAGGAGGAGACGGTCGGCGCCCTGATCCTGGGCGACTACACGGCGCTCAAGGAGGGGGACCAGGTCAAGACAACCGGACGGGTGGTCGAGGTCCCGGTCGGCGACGCGCTGATCGGTCGGGTGGTGAGCCCGCTCGGCGAGCCGCTCGACGGCAAGGGGCCGATCGCCGCCACCGGCACGCGGCCGGTGGAGCGGATCGCCCCCGGCGTCATCGTGCGGCAGCCGGTCGACACGCCGGTGCAGACCGGGATCAAGGTGATCGACAGCATGATCCCGATCGGCCGCGGGCAACGGGAGCTGATCATCGGCGACCGACAGACCGGCAAGACGGCCATCGCGATCGACACGATCATCAACCAGAAGGGCCAGGACCTGGTCTGCATCTACGTGGCCATCGGCCAGAAGATGTCGACGGTTGCCCAGGTAGTTGCGGTGCTCGAGGAGCACGGAGCCATGGAGCACACCATCGTGGTCGTGGCATCGGCCTCCGATCCGGCGCCGATCCAGTTCCTGGCGCCCTACGCCGGCGTGGCGATGGGCGAGGAATTCCTCGATACCGGCCGCGACGCGCTGTGCATCTACGACGACCTCTCCAAGCACGCCTGGGCGTACCGCCAGGTCTCGCTGCTGATGCGGCGTCCACCTGGACGCGAGGCGTACCCGGGCGACATCTTCTACGCCCACTCGCGCCTGCTGGAGCGTGCCGCGCGACTCGGCAAAGAGGCGGGCGGCGGATCGCTCACGGCGCTGCCGATCGTCGAGACGCAGGCCGGCGACGTGTCGGGCTACATCACCACCAACGTCATCAGCATCACCGACGGCCAGATCTTCATGCAGACCGACCTCTTCAACCAGGGGCAGCGCCCCGCGGTGAGCGCCGGGCTCTCGGTCAGCCGGGTCGGTGGCAATGCCCAGATCAAGGCGATGCGCCAGGTCGCCGGCAAGCTGCGCCTGGACCTGGCCCAGTACCGCGAGCTGGCGGCCTTTGCCCAGTTCGCGTCGGACCTCGACAAGGCGACCCGCGACCAGCTGACCCGCGGCGAGAAGCTCTCCGAGGTGCTCAAGCAGCCCCAGTTCGCGCCATTGGCGGTCGAGAGGCAGGTGGCGATTCTGTGGGCCGCGACCAATGGGTACCTCGACGACGTGGAGACCGCGCGCGTGCGGGAGTTCGAGACCGGACTCTTCCGGCACATCGAGTCGAGCCACCCGGAGCTTCTGGCCCGTATCGCCGCCGAGAAGGAGATCTCGGCCGTCTCGGGCGAGCAGCTCAAGGCAGCGGTAGGCGAGTACCGCGACCAGGCCGGCTTCGGGCATGCCGAAGAGCCGGATGCGACGAAGTCGAACGAGCCCGAGGCGAAGAAGGCTGACGAGACCGAGGCGACCGAGCCAGCCACCGCGGAGGCCGCGAAGGCTCCATCGAAGCCGGCCGCGCGCAAGCCAGCGACGAAGGCAAAGAAGGCGACTCCGAAGAAGAAGACCGGCGCCTAGATGGCCACCCTGCGCGAAGTCCGTCGAAGGATCAGCTCGGTCCGCAACATCGCCCAAATCACGCGGGCGATGCAGATGGTGGCCGCGTCGCGCATGAAACGGGCGCAGGACGCGATCATCGCCGCCCGTCCCTACTCCGACGAGCTGCGCGAGGCCCTCGCCCGCGTGGCGGCCGCCGTCGACGCGGAGGTCGATCCCCTGCTGGCACGGCGCCCGGTGCGACGGATCGGGCTGGTGGCGATCACCACCGACCGCGGCCTGGTCGGCTCGCTCAACGCCAATGCGGTGCGCGCGGTCCTGCGCCATGTGGCCGAGGAGGCAGGCGGCCAGGACGAGAGCGCCGAGATCTCCGCCATCACCGTCGGGCGCAAGGGCCGTGACTCGCTGCGGCGCGCCGGCGTGCCGATCGCGGCGCACTTCGCGCAGCTGGGGGACCGCCCCTCCTTCGCCGACGTGACCCCGATCGCTCGCCTCGTGACCCAGGACTTCCTGGCAGGCACCTACGATCGTATCGAGATCGCCTACTCGACATTCATCAACACGCTCTCCCAGCGCCCGATCATCCGCACCGTGCTGCCGGTGGAGCGCCCCACGATGGGCGAGCAGGAGACCGACACGAACGACGAGTACCTCTTCGAGCCCTCGGCGGAGGCGGTCCTGAGCCGCCTGCTGCCCCATTTCGTGGCGATCGACATCTATCGGGCCGTGCTCGAGAACCGCGCTTCGGAGCAGTCGGCCCAGATGGTCGCGATGCGGAGCGCCACCGACAATGCCAACGAGCTGATCGGCGAGCTGACGCTCGTCTACAACAAGACCCGCCAGGCCAACATCACCCGCGAGATGACCGAGATCGCCTCCGGGGCGGAAGCCCTGGGCTAGGCCCCGACAGGCAAGGAGAGACAGCAAGACCGATGGCGACCGGAAAGGTGATCCAGATCACGGGTCCCGTGATCGATGTCGAGTTCCCGGCGGGCGAGCTGCCCGCGATCTACAACGCGCTCGAGATCAAGCGCCCCGCCGCCGCCGCCGGGGCCGTCGAGACGCTGGTGGTCGAGGTCCAGCAGCACCTCGGCAACAACTGGGTGCGGGCCGTGGCGATGTCCACCACCGACGGGCTCGCGCGCGGCCTCGACGCGGTCGACACGGGCGCCGCCATCACCGTCCCGGTCGGGTCAGTCACGCTCGGGCGCGTGTTCGACGTGCTCGGGCATCCGATCGACGGCAAAGGCCCGGTGGGCAAGTCCGACACGCTGCCGATCCACCGCAAGCCGCCGGGCTTCGACCAGATGGAGACGGAGGCGCAGGTCTTCGAGACCGGCATCAAGGTGATCGACCTGATCGCCCCGTTTCGGCGCGGGGGCAAGGCCAGCGTCTTGGGTGGTGCCGGCGTCGGCAAGACGGTCATCATCCAGGAGCTGATCCGGAACATCGCGGCCGAGCACAGCGGCTACTCCGTCTTCGCCGGCGTGGGGGAGCGCTCCCGCGAGGGGAATGACCTGATCGGCGAGATGACCCACTCGGGGGTGCTCGACAAGACGGTTCTCGTCTTCGGCCAGATGAACGAGCCGCCCGGCGCGCGGCAGCGGGTCGGCCTGACCGCGCTGACCATGGCGGAGTTCTTCCGCGACGTGGAGCACCGCGACGTGCTCCTCTTCATCGACAACATCTTCCGCTTCACGCAGGCGGGGGCAGAAGTCTCGGCCCTCCTCGGCCGCATGCCCTCGGCGGTGGGCTACCAGCCGACCCTGGCCACCGAGATGGGAGACCTCCAGGAGCGGATCACCTCCACCAAGGAAGGCTCGATCACCAGCCTGCAGGCCATCTTCGTGCCGGCCGACGACTACACCGATCCCGCTCCGGCGACCACCTTCGCGCACCTCGACAGCTCGGTCCGGCTGGAGCGCTCGATCGTGGAGCTGGGCATCTACCCGGCGGTCGACCCACTCACGTCGACCTCGACCGTGCTCGACCCGCGCATCGTGGGCGAGGACCATTTCGCGGTGGCGCGCGAGGTGCAGCGCACGCTGCAGCGCTACAAGGACCTCCAGGACATCATCGCGATCCTCGGCATGGACGAGCTCTCGGAGGAGGACAAGGTGACCGTCTCCCGGGCGCGCCGCCTCCAGCGTTTCATGAGCCAGCCGATGTTCGTGGCGGCGCAGTTCACCGGGCGCGACGGCAAGTACGTCGAGCGCGCCGAAACGGTGCGCGGCTTCCGCGAGATCCTCGAGGGCAAGCACGACGCGCTCCCCGAGCAGGCGTTCTTCATGGCAGGCCCGATCGAAGACGTGGTCACGAACGCGGAAGGAATGAAGTAGGGATGCCTCTGCACCTGGAGATCGTGAGCCCGGAGCGGCGCGCCTACTCGGACGAGGTCGACATGGTGACCGTGCCCGGCATCGACGGGGAGCTCGGGATCCTGCCGCACCACACGCGACTCATCAGCGCCCTGGGAACCGGCGAGCTGCGGATCAAGAAGGCCGGCACCGAGCAGGTGCTGCTCATCTCGGGCGGCTTCGTCGAGGTGCGGGCGGATCGGGTCATCGTGATGGCCGATCTTGCCGAGCACACCGATGAGATCGACGAGGCGAAGGCGGTCGAGGCGCGCAAGCGCGCGGAGGCAGAGCTCGGCGAGGTCCATGACCCGATGGATATCGCGCGGGTGCGGGCCGCGCTCCAGACGGCCCTCATGCGCGAGCGGATCGCCACGCGCCGCCGGTCGCGAGGCTGACGCGCCTGGAGAAGCCCCTGTAGCATCGGGCCAATGCAATCCTGTGACCATTGCGGCGCGCGGATGCCGCAGCTCCCCGTAAGGATCGAGATCGTGCGTGAATCGGGCCCCATCGGGCTGCCCGGCCAGTCCGGCGCCGCGCTGGCCAACTTCAGCAAGGGCTACGCCTTCTGCTCCAGCGACCACGCGTACGCCTGGGCGCGGGAACGCACCTACATGCTCTGCAACGCGGGGCCGACGCCGTTCGAGGCCGGGATGCAGCCCTACCTGCCCTCGCGTCATATGGGCGGACGCGTGGGGCTGTGCGACGGGCACCATCGCGGCGCGCACGAGTGGATGGAGGCGTGGCCCGCCTAGGCGGAGCCGCGGCTCGATGCAAAAGTTCATCGTCACCGGCGGCGTCCCGCTCCGCGGCGAGGTGCGCATCGCCGGCGCCAAGAACGCGGTCCTCAAGATGATGGCCGCCGCAGTGTTGAGCGACGAGCGCTCCGTGCTGCGCAACGTGCCGCGCATCAGCGACGTGCAGATCCTGCGGGGCACCATGACCGATATCGGCTTCGATGTGACCCCGCTCGAGGATGATGGCCTGGCGATTGAGGCCCGGGCTGCGGACTGGCTCTTCGTGCCCCTCGAGGCGGCGATGAAGATGCGCTCCTCGTTCATCCTCCTCGGGCCCCTCCTCACCCGCTTCGGGCGAGTGATCATCAGCAACCCGGGCGGCGATCGGATCGGACGGCGCCCGGTGGACCTGCACGTCGAGGCGATGCGGGCCCTTGGCGCGGAGATTGAGTACAAGAACGGCTACTACTTCGCGCACGCTGCCGGTGGCCTGCGCGGCGCGCGAATCGACTTCCCGTACGTGACCGTGATGGGCACCGAGAACGCCATGCTCGCCGCCACCCTGGCGCGAGGCACGACCGTGATCGAGAATGCCGCGCGCGAACCCGAGGTGGACGACCTGGTTGCCATGCTGCGGGCGATGGGGGCGCAGATCGAGCGAACAGCCCCGCATCGGCTCGAGATCGAGGGGGTCGATCGCCTGCACGGGGTCGAGCACCGGGTGCTCGGCGATCGGCTGGAGGCGGGCACCTTCGCCATGGCCGCGGCGGTGACCGGCGGGGAGGTCACGATTCGCGGCGCCGACCCGACCCACCTCGCCGCATTCACCGACCTGCTCGCCGGGATGGGGGTGTCGTTCGAGACCTTCGCCAACGATGGCGGCGGGCTTCGGGTGCGCGGCGGCGACGGCATCCACCCCGCCGACGTCGAGACCCAGCCGTATCCCGGCTTCGCCACTGACCTGCAGGCGCCGTTGGCGGTCCTGATGACCCAGGCAAACGGTGTCTCGACCATCCACGAGACGATCTACGAGGACCGCCTCGACTACACGATGGAGCTGGTCAAGATGGGGGCCGTGATCGAAGTGCTGGATGAGCGCCACGCTCGGATCGCCGGCCCGACCACGCTTCACGGCAGGGAGGTGGAGATCGCCGACCTGCGCGCCGGCGCGACCCTGATCCTGGCGGCCCTGGCCGCCGAGGACACGAGCATCATCTCCGGCGTCGAGCACGTCGACCGCGGCTACGAGGCGATCGAGTCGAAGCTGGTCGGCCTCGGCGCGCAGATCACCCGCATCGACGCGTAGGGAGCGACATGTCGGTCGAGCACCGGTTCACGGCAGAGCTGGAGGCGGCGCGCGCCGGCGGCGCCGTCGTGCTGGTGCCGCGCGAGGTCGCCACCGCGCTCGGGGGCCTGAAGCAGATGCGCGTGGTGGGGTCCGTCAACGGCGTCCCGCACCACAGCAGCACCATGCCATACGGCGGCCGCGGCCTCTTCATGGGCGTCCACAAGGCAACCCGCGAGGCGGCCGGTGTCGGCTTCGGCGAGAGGGTGGAGATCGTGATCTCCCGCGACGACCGGCCCCGGGTGCTGGAGATCCCGCCCGAGCTGGAGTCCGCGTTCAGTGCCGAGCCGGCGCTCCGCGACCGATTCGAGGCACTCGCCTATTCGCGGCGCCGGGACCTGGCCGCTCCCATCTCGGAGGCGAGGCGGCCGGAGACGCGTGCCGCGCGCCTCGCGAAGGCCGTCGCCGCCCTGCGC
>JALYNS010000033.1 GCA_030773035.1 Chloroflexota bacterium | reverse complement strand
ATCGTGATGGTCGCGCCAACGGCCGCACCCACCGAAGCCCTCGACGTCCACTGCAAGCTGGCCGCATGGGGAGGCGATCTGGGTGGCGCCGGTTCCTACTTCCGGTCCCTGGCAGCAGGGATGTTCGCGGGACTCCCGGTGGGGTACGGCGCACCGGTGACGGCGTTTGTCGTCCGCTCGATGGCGCACGCGTCCGGCTGCTCCCTCGGTCCGCTCACCAACTACGTGACCGTGGCGGCGGCCGCAATGCGCAGCGCGACTCCGCGGGCACTTGCTCACGAGCTGGGGCATGCGTGCTTCCTGCTGCACCGGAAGGCGCAGCACAACCTCATGATCCCTGCCGGCGGTGAGCACCTGACCCGATGGCAAGTTGCGGTTGTGCGAGGCTCACCACACGTCAGCTCCTGGTGAGGCTCGACCGAAGCGGTGCCCTCGACATGCCGGCGCCCTTGACGGCTCGGTGATCGAGTGTCACTGTGTGCGCATGAGTGACACCAACATCCTGTCGGTGGGACCCAAGGGACGCGTCGTCATTCCCGTCGAGATCCGACGTCGACTTGGCCTGGAGGAGGGGAGTCAGCTCGTTGCGCTGGTCGAGGGCGATGGGGTGCTTCTCCTCCCGCGAGCTGCGGTCAAGCGGCGGCTGCGGGGCATCTTCGCCGGCATCGGCACGAGCCTGGCCGACGAGCTGATCCGCGATCGTCGGGCCGCCGCCACCGAGGAGTCGACGGCACGTTGAGCGCGGTGATCGATGCCTCGGTGGTCCTTGCCTGGCTCCAGGATGAGCCGGGAAGCGACGTCGCGGAGCGCCACCTCATGGAGGGCACCATCGGGGCCGCCAACTGGTCCGAGGTGTTGCAGAAGGCCCGCCAGCACGGGGCCCAGGCTGGGCTGGTGGCACGCCTGCTCACCTCGTTTGGCCTTCGCGTGGCCGATGTCACCGTCGCGGACGCAGAGCGGGCGGCCGACCTCTGGGCCATGGGATCGCCCCTCTCGCTCGCCGATCGGCTGTGCCTCGCGCTCGGGGCGCGCCTTGGACTGCCCGTCGTCACCACGGACGCAGCATGGCGATCGGCGCGAGGTGGTCCGCGCGTGATCCTCGCCCGAGGTTGATCACCGCGACCCGCTGATCACCTGTGGTGGCTGAGCAGCCAGCCATAAATGTCGTACCGCGTCGATCTGTAGGTCTCGGACCACACGTCATGCCCCTGGCCGGGGTAGACCTTGAGTCGCGCGTCGACCGGAGCCGGATCCGTGCACGCCTGGAGCGTCCTGAGCGGATAGGCGTCGCCTCGGACGGGAACGTTCTCGTCGGCACCGCCGTGGAATGCCCAGATGGGCACGCGGGCCAGGTCGCAGCCGGCAAGCTGGACGGCGCCGATGGCATATCCGGCGATCGGGACGGCGGCAGCCACCAGCTCGTCACCGTGTGCAGCTAGGTAGTTCCACAGGCCGATCGCGCCACAGCTCAGACCGGTCAGATAGACGCGCGATGGATCGACCTGGTAGTGCTCGAGCGCGAAGCGCAGGAACGCGTCGATCTCGTCCGCCTCGAGGCAGTGCGACGCCCCCAGCTCTTCGTGCTGCGGGGCGAGGACGACGAACGGACGCTCGTCGGGCCATCGGTCATCAGCGATCAGCCCCGGAATGCCCGCTCTGGTCAAGCTTGATAACGCGCCTTCGTCCCCTGCTCCGCTCTCGCCCGACCCGTGAAGGAAGACGATCAAGGGGCTTGGCTGCTGGCCGTAGCCGGGCGGGAGGTACTCGACGTAGCCGAGCGGCGCGCCATCGACCGTGCCGATCGGCCGACGTGTCTGACGCGTGCTGGCGGTCGAGGCCTCGTTCACTGACTGAGAAGCGGATGGCTCGGGTGTCGACACCGGCGGGGTCCAATCGGGGGCCTGGACGAGCGTAAAGGGCGACGACTCATAGACGATCGTCTGGATCGAGAGATCGTCCGGGTCCGCGCAGGCGTCGTCCGCGATCTGGACCGACAATGCGTCGCTGTCGCGGCTCAGGTCGTAGGTGACGCGACACCCAGCTTCGTCATCATGGACGACGATCGTGTCCGCATCGGCGAGGACCAGGTCTCCAGCCAATTGAACTCCGAAGGGCACGCCCTCCCCGTTCTCGTGCAGCAGCCAGCGGCCGTCGCCGATCTCGATCTCGAAGATGCGGTAGTCCAGCTCATCCCAGTCCCCCGTCCACTCGTCGAGGCGCGCATCGCTCAGGCCGCGGCTTGCGAGGGCGGCCGCGAGGTCGGCGCGGGTCAGGGGTTGCGAGGCCCAGATGCCGTCATAGGGCGTTTGTCCTTCGGCGGTCGCGCTGGGTACTGCCGAGGGTGTCGGTTGGCTGGACGCCTGCGGATTGCCGGTGCACGCGACGAGGGCCACCAGAATCGCAGGCAGGATGCGCAGCCGCCGGATGGTCATCGGTCAGCGGAGGCTACATCGTCACGTCTTGCGCGTCATCATCGGGTCGCATGGGGATCGCTGAGATCGCGGGCGCGATCGCGGTCGTGGTGTCGGTCCTGTATCTGGGCCTGCAGATCCGCGACAACACCAAGGTCCTGCGCAGCCGGGCGCACTACAACGCCTTGCTTCTGGATTGACACGGCGCTGACTTGCGCTGCATGGTGCGGGTACCAGCCCAATGGGCCAGATCGAGGGTCGACGTGCCCGACGAGGAATTCGCGGTTCGCAGCCTGCAGCAATGCGCCCTGTTCGCGCATGTCGAACCCGATGGGCTGCGCGTCCTGGCAGGAGCGATGGTGCGGCGCCGTTTCCGGCGCAACGAGGTCATCTTCCACCAGGGCGATCCAGGCGACTCGCTCCATGTCGTGGCCACCGGTGCGGTGAAGATCGTCCTGCCCTCGCCCGAGGGTGAGGAGGCGATCATCGCCACCCTTCGGCCGGGGGACTTCTTCGGCGAGCTGGCGCTTCTCGATGGCGCGCCGCATTCCGCGACCGCCATCGCCGT
>JALYNS010000032.1 GCA_030773035.1 Chloroflexota bacterium | reverse complement strand
TCCCTGGCCCGGGAGGACTCGGGGGCGGCTTCGGCGGAGGCCCTAACTGATGTCGGCCCCGGCGCAGGGAGCGCCTGCAGCAAGGGCCACGATCATCTCCCTGCAAGGAGTGAGTCGCACGTATCGGCTCGGGTTGGTCGAGGTGCCGGCCCTGGTGGACATCTCGCTCGACGTGGCTGATGGCGAGTTCGTGGCCATCGTCGGGCCGTCGGGGTCGGGCAAGACCACCATGATGAACATCCTCGGCTGCCTCGATCGGCCGACCAGCGGCCGCTACCTGTTCGACTCGGTGCCTGCCGCCGGCCTCAACGACGATCAGCTGGCCCTGGTGCGCAGCCGCAGCATCGGCTTCGTCTTCCAGAACTACAGCCTGCTGTCACGAACGACCGCGCTTGACAACGTGGCCGCCCCGCTCCTCTACCAGGGAGTGCCGGCTCCCGAGCGGCGGCGTCGGGCGGAGGCGGCGCTCGAACGCGTCGGCCTGGCCGATCGGATCCATCACCAGCCGAGCGAGCTGTCGGGGGGCCAGCAGCAACGGGTCGGAATCGCTCGCGCGATCGTGACCGAGCCGCGGATGGTGCTGGCGGACGAACCGACCGGCAACCTCGACAGCCACTCGGGCGCGGAGGTCATGGCGCTGCTCCGGGAGCTGAATGCCGCCGGCCGTACCGTGGTGCTGATCACCCACGAAGAGGCGGTGGCGGACGCCACCGACCGCAAGATCAGCCTGCACGACGGACGGGTGGCGGCATGAACCTCCGCGAGCTGATTCGTCTCTCGCTGCAGCGCATCGGGTCCAATCCGCTGCGCAGTGCCCTCACCATGCTGGGCGTCATCATCGGGGTCGCCTCGGTGGTGGCCGTCGTCTCCATCGGACAGGGAACTGGGCGACGAATCACCACCTCCATCGGCAGCCTCGGCACGAACCTGCTGACGATCAACGCCGGCCGTTCCTTCAACGGCCTGGCGCGAGGTGCGGCCGGCAGCGCCACCACGCTCACCCTGGGCGACGCCACGGAGGTGGCGGCCCTGGCGGATATCGAGAAGGTGGCACCCTCCGTCTCCAGTCAGCAGCTTGTCGCATCAGGCATTCAGAACGAGACCGTCAGCGTGGTGGGGACGACCCCTGAGTACCTGAGCGTCCACGCGGACCAGGTGTGGCAGGGGTCGTTCCTGACCCAGCCGAGCCAGGACCTGGCCCTGCGGGTGGCGGTCATTGGCTCGACCACGGCCACGAACCTGAAGCTCGGACCGGCCAATCTCGGGCAGTCGATCACCATCGGCGGCCTGCCGTACCGGCTGATCGGGATCCTGCAGCCAAAGGGTGGCGTCGGCTCGACCGACGACATGGTGATCGTTCCACTCTCGACCCTGCAGCACCGCATCTCATCCAGCGCGAGCCTGAGCAGCATCAGCGTGAGCATGGTGGACGGCGCGGACAGCACGGTCACCACCAATCTGATCACCGCCGTGCTGCGGGTTCGTCACCGCCTGGCCGCCACCGCCACCGCCGACTTCTCGGTCACGACCCAGGCGCAGCTGCTCTCCGTGGCCTCCACCGTGTCCAACACGCTGACGCTGCTGTTGGTCGGCATCGGCTCCATCTCGCTCGTGGTCGGAGGCATCGGGATCATGAACATCATGCTCGTGAGCGTCCGAGAACGGACGCGGGAGATCGGCATCCGCAAGGCGATCGGCGCCAGGCGGCGTGACGTGCTCGCCCAGTTCCTCGTGGAAGCGGTGGTCCTGTCGCTGCTCGGGGGCATCCTCGGGATTGCCATCGGCGCGCTGGCCTCGCTGGTGATCGGGCAGATCGCCGGCTGGGGCTTCGTGTTCAGCCTGCCCATCGCCGCCGTCGCGCTGGTGTTCAGCGCCCTGGTGGGCATCGTGTTCGGTGTCTGGCCCGCACGCCAGGCCGCTGTGCTCGACCCGATCGTCGCACTGCGTTACGAGTAAGAGGAGCTTGACTGCATCATGACCACAAACCTGAGCCCCACCGCCGAACTGCTTCAGAAGGCGGGGGGCCGCAAGGCGCCCAGGACGCCGCTGATCGCGCTGGCCCTGGCGGGCGTGCTCGTCGTCGGGGGTGGCGGCTTCGCCCTCGGACGCGTGACGGCCCCGAGTCCCACCTTTGCCGGATTCCCCGGCGGCGGGAACCCCGGGAATGGCGGGAACCCCGGGAATGGCTTCCCAGGGTTGGGGGGCGGCGCGAACGGTCCGGGAGGCGGCGGGTTCCCCGGAGGTGGCCTCCAAGGGACCGTCGAGTCGATCAGCGGGGACACGATGACCCTCAAGACTGCCAACGGTTCGACGATCACCGTGACGCTCTCGAGCACGACCACCTACGCCGAGGAGGTCGGCGGCGAGGCAAGCGACATCACCCAGGGTGCCACGGTGCGCATCGGCGTCAACCTCACCACGGGGGCCCCGGCAGGAGGCTCGGTTTCGGCCACCTCGGTGACCCTGATCACGCCATAGGGTACGTATCCGACCGTCCGGAAGCGGGCCGATCGAGAGCTTGTGACGAACGGCTGGTAAGCCGAGCCATCCGTCTAGTTGCCGTGGGCCGATAGTGGCTCCATGCTCGACCCGGCGTCGTTGTGCGCGGACTCGGTCCTTGCGTGCGGTCGCCAGACCGTGATGAGCAAGTCCGGAGACTGCGATGAACACAACTGAAGAGCAAACCAACCGACGACCGCCAGCGCGGGTCGGTCGGCAAGCGAATGAGCGGTCTTTCCGGAGGTCTCCCCATCGCGGGGCATCTCGGTGTCCTCGACACTGATGAGCGCTATGCGCGGCGGCGGTCCTCGCCCATGAGCTCCGCCGAGATGACTCGACCGGCCCGAGCCAGAACTTCACGAGCGGTCGCCCTCGCCCGACTGGCGCAAACCGCGCTTGGCTTGCCATCGGCGCCGGAGCGGCGGGCCGAACCCAAGCCGGCCGACCGGTCGCTCACGGTC
>JALYNS010000031.1 GCA_030773035.1 Chloroflexota bacterium | reverse complement strand
GTTCATACCCGCGCTTGAGCCAGGAGGCGGCCAGGTCGACGAAACGCGCCCGAATGGCGCATGCAGTGCGCACCGCTGCCAGCTGATGATCTGCGACCGGTGCGGGATCGTTGAAGAAGATCATCAGCCCATCACCGGCGAAGTGCTCGACGGTCCCGCCCTCGGCGAGCGCGAGCTGGCCGGCCGCAGAGTGATAGGCACGCAACACGCTGAGGAGCTCCTCCGGCTCGGCGGTCTCCACGAAGGCCGTGAACCCACGCAGGTCACAGAACATGGCGCTGATCTCCTGCCGATGGCCGGCGAGCAGCTGCTCGCCCTCGGGGTTCGTGAGCAGGTCGGCGACCTGGGGCGCGAAGCGGGCCAGCTCCGTTCGCTGCCGCTCGACGGTCTCGAAGAGGCGCACGTTGGCGATGGCGATAGCGGCCTGGTCGGCGAAGGTCTGGAGCAGCCCGATCTCGGCATTTGTAAACCGCTGGACCTCCAGGCGCCAGACGATCAGCACGCCGATCGGGATCCCCTTGCGCAGGAGGGGCACCGCCAGGACGGTCCGGAACCCGGAGGCCAGTTGGGCCTCGGGATGCTCGTACTCGGGGTCTGCCTTGATGTCCTCGATCTGCACCGGGCCGCGCTCCATCAGCACGCGGCCAGTGATCGTTCCGCGCTCGGGCTGGAAGGTCAGCTGGTCAATGATGGCGCGGAACTCGGCAGGCACCCCGGCGGTATAGGCAGCCATCCGGAATCGGCCATTCTCTTCGCGCACGATATTGCCCTCATCCGCATGCGATAGGCGCGTGGCGCTGTCGATGACCGTCTGGAGCACGTGGTCGAGGTCGAATGTCGAGCGGCTGATCGACTGCAGGACATTGCCCACCGCCGTCTCCCGTTCGAGCGCTTCGTGCGTCTCGGCAAGCAGCCGCGCCAGGCGGATCGCGATGCCGGCCTGGTCGGCGAAGACCGTGACGAGCTCGATCTCCGCGTCGGAGAAGGGCTGGACCTCGGTGCGTCCAAGGCCGAAGGTGCCGATCAGGCCGTCGGCGCTGTGGATCGGGACCCCCAGCATGCTCCGCACCGCGCCAAACTGGTAGCCGCCTGCCTCGTACTCCGTATCGGCCGCAAGATCGGCGACGTGCACGACCTGGCCGCTGAGCGCCACTCGACCGTTGATCGACTTGCGATCGATCGTGTCGGGATGCTCGCGTTCGTACGCCCAGTGCTCCGGCTGGCCGCCGCTCGCGGCGGCGAACCGCAAGAGGTCACCATCCCGCAGGAAGACGAACGCTGCTTCGGCATGACAGAGCGCCGCGGCTTCCGCGGCGAGGGTGTCGAGTGTCGGCTGGAGCTCGAACTCGGCGCCGGTGACAGCCGCAAGCACCCGTCCGACCGCAGCCAGCGCGTCCCGCTCGGAGGCGGGGGCCTCCGTCTCAGCCATCGGTCTCGAGCGTGGCCTCCACCGAGAGCGCTACGTTCCCGGCACGGGCCCGGGAGATCGGGCAGCCCTGCACTGTGCCGGCGGCAATCGTGTCGAACGACTCTGCGGTGGCCCCGGCAGCGCGGCCGATGACCGTGAGGTGGGAGGAGACAACGGTCCAGCCCGCCTCGAGCTTGTCGAAGGTCACCTCCGCCTCGACGTGCAGGTGCTCGGGCGGCGTCCCGGCGCGGCCCAGATCAGCGGAAAAGGCCATCGCAAAGCAGCTGGCGTGTGCGGCGGCAAGGAGTTCTTCCGGCGAGGTGCGCCCGCCGGGCGCCTCGGTACGCGAGGCCCACGAAACGGGAAGGTCGAGGAAGGTGTCGGACGACCCGGCTGTCACCGAGCCGCTCCCCGACGCGAGGTCTCCCTGCCAGGTGACGGTGGCGGTGCGGACGGCGGCCATCGGATCGGTCCTCCTTGTATCCTGCGGGGGCCTCAGCCTACCTCACGAAGGACCGATGTCCAACGCCGAGCCTACCCCCGCGAAGCCGATTCCTACCCTCCGCGGCGAGCAGGTCTACCTGCGCCCCGCCGAGCGCGAGGACATCGACGCGTTCGTCCGCTGGTTCTCCGATGCGGAGACGACCCGGTACCTCGGCGTCCGCGCGCCCTTCAGCAAGGCGATGGAGGAGAAGTGGTTCGAGGGGATGCTCGAAGATCAGGGGAAGAAGGGCTACCACTTCGTCATCTGCCTGCTCGCCGATGATCGCCCGATCGGGACCGTCGGCTTCCACCACGTCAATTACGAAGACGGCCACGCGTCGTTCGGCATCAGCATCGGTGAGAAGGCAGAGTGGTCGAAGGGCTATGGCACCGATGCGCTGCGCGCCATCTGCGACTTCGGCTTCGGGCACCTGCGCCTGGAGCGGATCGAGCTCGACGTCTACGAGCCCAACAAACGAGCGCAGCGCTCCTACGAGAAGGCCGGCTTCGTGATGGAGGGAACGCTGCGGCACTCCCACTTCTCCGATGGCCGTCACCATGACGTGCTGCGCATGTCGCTCCTCCGCGACGAATGGGAGGCGCAGCCCCGTCCCCGGCCCTGGGACGACGGCGGGTAAGTGTTCGAGCTGCGCCGGGACCCCGTCACGGGCTGGTGGTCGGCGATCGTCACGGACCGGACCTTCGAGCACTCCTCCTTCGTCGTCGCCGCCACGCCGATCGAGGGGACCCACTGCCGCCACTGCGACGACGACCCGACACCCGCGGAGGATGCGGCCGAGGAGACCGCCATCCGCCGCGTCACGCTGCGGAAGGACGCATTCCACCGCATTGACACCGGGAACGAACGATCCGGCCAGCTCTCGGTGGAGCAGGCGATGGCGGCCAGCGGGTCGTGGGAGATCCTCGTCGCGCCACGCGACCATCACGAGCGACTTGCCGACGCCCCTCCGCGCCTCGCGGTCAACCTGCTGCGCACCCTGCGGGACACGATGCGAGACCTCGGCGCCGAGCCGCGCGAGGAAGAGGAGCCGCGCTACATCCAGGCCGTGCAGAGCTACGGCATGCAGGCGGGCTCGCGCAGCAGCCACCTGAACGTGGAGCTGTACGCCATCCCGCAGGTCCCCCACTGGGTGGCCGAGGAGATCGGTGGTGGCGCGCGGCACGTCATCAGGACCCGATCCTGCGTCTGGTGCAGCCTGGCGCGCTCCGAGGAGGAAGCCGGCGAGCGGCTCGTCCTGGCGGAGGAGCGCTACGTGGTCTTCGCGCCGGCTGCCAGCCGATCCGCGTTCGAGCTGATGATCGTCCCGCGGGCGCATGCCGCCGACTTCACCGCGCTCGACGACGACGACATCGCCGCCGCGACGGCGACCCTGCAGCGAACCCTGGGCGCCCTCGATGCCCTCGGCGACCCGCCATATAACCTGTTCCTGCACACGGCCCCGGTCGGCGAGCGGCTCGACCAGACGTTCCACTGGCATTGGGAGCTCCACCCGCGCCTGCGAGTGATCGCCGGCCTGGAACGAGCCACTGCTCTCGCGGTCAACCCAGCAGCCCCCGAATACGCTGCCGGCGTGCTGCGCGAGCATCTCCAGCCGGAGAGTCCGTAACAGGTGCGCGTCGCCATGCGTCAACCGCACCGATGGCCCTCGTATCCTGGCCCGCAGTCCGCCCCGCCCGCATGAGCCTGCCGCGGGATCTGTCCGACGCGCGCAATGCCGAGTTCGATCGGCTCTTCAACGAGTACTCGGCGCCCATCTACAACTACGCGCTGCGGATGATCGGTGATGCAGACCGGGCGGCCGATATCGCGCAGGACACCTTCATCAAGGCCTACCGCAAGATCGACACCCTGACCGATGCCTCCGCGGCCCGCTCCTGGATCTACCGGATCGCCACCAACACCGCGATCGACGCGATGCGCCGCAGCAAGCACACCGTGCGCATGGACGAGAGCGAGGATCGGCCGGTGGAACAGCCCGATGGTGGCCCGGGCCCCGAGACCCAGGTGCTCTCGGGCCTCCTGGATGAGCGGATCGGGCGTTCACTGCTGCGGCTGAAGCCGAACCATCGCCAGTGCCTGATCCTGTCGGACATCGAGGACATGAGCGCGGCGCAGATCGGCGAGGTGATGGGGATGACCGGCGGTGCCGTACGCGTGCTGCTGTGCCGTGCCCGGGGTGAGATGCGCCGCCTGCTGGCCGCCGAAGGCCTGGTCCGATGACGTTCAACGCCGCCCACGTCGACGAGCTGATCAGCGCGTCGCTGACCGGCGACCTGACCGCCGCTGAGCGGGCCGAGCTTGACGCCCATCTCGCGCGCTGCGAGCGGTGCCGCGCCACGCTGGCGGCCTTCAAATCGGAGCGACGGATCCTCTCCGGCCTCCCCACGGTCAACCCGCCGCACGACCTTTCGGCGCGGGTGCGCACTGGTATCGAATCCGGGCGGCTCGGGGCTCCCTGGTGGCGGCGCCGGGGCGGGCTCATCGCGCTTGTCGCCTCGGGAACCACGGTCGGCGCGGCCGTCCTCGCGATCATCGTCTTCAACAACCTGCCGAGCGGCCCGGTGGGGCAGGCGACCAGTTCGCCCGAGGCGACGCTCTCAGTTGCTCCGTCCCCCAGCGCTGCCGAATCCACGGCTCCGAGCATCGGCCCCAGTGCGCCACCAACCTTCCTTGCCGCCGGCCAGCTTGGCTACCTGCAGCTCAGTGGCGCCCCCTTCGAGGCGTCGAAGCTCTCGTTCATCAACGACGCGACCGGCGCCTCGATCGACGCAGGGGTCGTCTCCGGTCCGCCGATCGCGGCCTCGCTCTCGCCTGACGGTGAGTGGCTCGCCTACATCACCCAGAAGGGGGAGACCGGTGCCCACGAGGTCTGGGCGCTTCACCTAACGGACGGCACGGTGACGCCTCTGGGTTGCTCCCTCGACGCACCATTCACGGATCGGCTGGCATGGTCGCCGGACAGCAGATATGTCGCCTTCACGCTTATTGCGGTTGACCTCGGACCCGACTCTGGTTGTCCCGACATCGACGGCGCGCTCGGTAGCACGGATGCCTGGATCTTCTACGCGACAGGTGAGCGCAGCAATTTGACCTATAC
>JALYNS010000030.1 GCA_030773035.1 Chloroflexota bacterium | reverse complement strand
GGTTCTCGCAGGCCTCCTGTTCATCGTGCTGGTGTCGGTCGCGTTCGCCGCCTGGCGCTGGTCCGTACGGAGCTGACCGGCCGCCGCGCGGCCGGCGCGACCCGCGTAGAATCGCGCTCCCATGACTCGCGAGCGCGCCGCCGACCCGATCGGCTTCGGAAGCGGGATCTCAACCGATCACAAGGACGGGATCCGCTGGGTCGACTACGCGAACATCAGCTGGAACCCGGTCTTCTGCAAGCGCTGCGACATCTGTGTCGAGATCTGCCCCAAGAACACGCTGGTGCTGCGCAACGACGCGATCATCGAGGAGCAGGACTGCATCCTGTGCGGCCTGTGCGAGCGTTACTGCCCGGACATCGCGATCGAGATGCTGCCCGAGGCAGTGGCCGCCCATGCCGCCAAGGGCGGATCCCCGCCGGAGCCTTCCTAAGCCGATGCGGAAGCTGACCCAGGGGAACGAGGCGGTCTTCCGCGGAGCGGTGGCGGGCGGGGCCAGCTACTACGCGGGCTACCCGATCTCGCCGTCGACCGAGATCCTCAATATCGCCTCCGGCTGGGCCGCCGAACACCCGGAGTTTCGCTTTCTCCAGGCCGAGGACGAGATCGCCAGCGCCAACGCCATCATCGGCGCCAGCCTGGCCGGAGCGAAGTCCTTCACCGCGACCAGCGGGCCAGGCTTCAGCCTGATGCAGGAGGCGATCGGCTACGCCCAGAAGGTGGGAGTGCCGTGCGTCTTCGTCGACGTCCAGCGCGTTGGTCCCGCGACCGGCATGCCGACCATGCCGGGTCAGGGCGACATCATGCAGGTGCGCTACGGCAGCACCGGCGACTACACCCCGCTGGCCTTCTACCCGAACGGCGTGGAAGAGGCGTTCCGTGTGACCGTGCAGGCATTCAACGCCGCGGAGGAGTCACTCTCGCCGGTGGTGATCCTGTCCGACACGTTCGTGGCACATCTCAACGAGGTGGTCGACCTGGACGAGGTGGCGGCGAGCGTCGAGCTGGCGCCGCGCACCCTCGTCCCGCTCGGGCGCCACGAGGTCGGCAAGCCGCGCTTCTTCGCGGGCGTGGTGATGTACGAGCACGGCCCCAACGCCGGCGAGCCGGCCACGGCCGACGCGGACGAGTACGTGCGCCAGTACTACGACGCGAAGCATCGGCACCTGGAGGTGGCGCAGCGCTACGCTCTCTACGAGCACGGCTGGAACGTCGACGCCAAGGTGCTGATCGTGTGCTACGGGATCGTAAGCCGGGTTGCCTCGCCGCTGGCGGCGGACTATGCGCTCTTCCGGCCGATCCGGATCCACCCCTTCCTGGCCGACGAGCTGATCGCCATTGCCGATCGGTACCAGCAGATCGTGTGCATCGAGGCCAACGATGGCCAGTACGCCGACATGGTGGAACTCGCCCTGCACCGCGAGGTGAAGCGCGTCCCGCTGCTTGGCGGGCGGATCAGCCTCGAGGCGGTGCGCGACGGGCTGGAACGCGTGCTGGGCGGAGGGCCATCCGAACCACCGATCCCGCCAGCCCCCACCGAGCTTGTCGAGCGCTCGCCGCTGGGGATCGGCTGATGCCGGAGCTGGTCTTTGCCGAGCTGGGATTCAAGAAGCACCTGAAGGTCGACCTCTTCCCGACCATCTGGTGCCCCGGCTGTGGGATCGGCACGATCATGATCGAGCTGGCCATGGTCCTCGATGAGATGGGCCTCGACGAGACGAACACGATCATCGTCACCGGCATCGGTTGCACCGGACGGATGGGCAGCTACATGAAGTACGAGAGCGTCTACACCCTCCATGGGCGAACGCTGCCGGTCGCCGAAGCGATCAAGGCGGTGCGCCCCGAGATGAACGTGGTGGTCGTCGCCGGGGACGGCGATACCGCCAGCATCGGTGGCAACCACCTGATCCACGCCATCCGTCGCAATGCTCCGCTGACCGTGCTGTGCAACAACAACGAGATCTATGGCCTGACCGGCGGCCAGACCGGGCCAACCACCCCAACCGGCACCAAGACCCTCTCCTCGCCGGCCGGTAATCCGAACACGCCGATCAATTTGCAGGGCCTGGTGCGCAGCTCGTCGCACGCGCTGTATGCCAAGACCACCGTGTATCACCAGGTCCACATGCGCAATGCGATCCGCGAGGCCATCGAGCACGACGGGTTCAGCTTCGTGGATATCACCAGCCAATGCATCGAGAACAACGGGCGGCGGATCGGCTTTGCCAGCGCCAACGACATGCTCACCTTCTACCGCAAGACCTATAGGCGGGCAGCGACGGACGCCGTACGCCTCAACCCGTTCGAGATCGGCATCCTGTATCCCAGCACCGATGGCGCTGCCACCGCGAACGGCCGGGACCCCGGCACAACCACAACGCCCGCGCGACCGGAGGCATTGCCCGTGCAGCCGTCGGGGCCGATGACGTCCGCTACGGACTCCCCGGGGGCAGCGGATGCGACCGGGGTGGGCGCCGGCGGCGACGAAAAGGCTCGGCGCAGAACGGAGTCGCTGGAACGCGCGGCGCTGATGGCCCAGCTGACCCCCGAGGTCAAGCTCAGCGTGGCGAAAACCAAGTCCACGATGTAGTTCTTGATCTTCTCATCCATAT
>JALYNS010000029.1 GCA_030773035.1 Chloroflexota bacterium | reverse complement strand
GCATCGAGGACCGCTCGGTCCTGCTCTTCCATGGGTCGCCGCTGCGCCAGGGCGAGTACCTGTGGAGCGACCGCCCGAGCCGGGTCTTTGCCCGCCTCACCAGCGATCAGGGCGATGATCTGATGTGCTTCGGCCACACCCACGAGGCGTTCCACCGGCTCGTCGGCAAGACCCACGTCGTGGCGACCGGCTCGGTCGGCTGTGGCTCGCTGGAGGACCCGACCGCGTGGTACACGGTGATCGACATGGCCGGGCTCGAGCTGATGGTCAACTTTCGATCGGTCGCGTACGACCATCTCGGCGTCGAAGCGGCGATGCTCGCCCTGGGGCTGCCACCGAGCCTGCTGTGGGGGCCACACGCGGCGCACCCCAGCGCCGAGGCGGAGGCCGAGCACCTGGTCGAGGCCTAGCGCTCGGGCCGCTCCCGGTACGAGGCCAGCGCCCCGATCACCAGGTCCCAGAAGGGATCCACCTCCAGGTCGACCCCGACCTCAACGTTGGCCGGCCGCCCGGTGACCCCGTGGACGTCGCAGATCGTGCGTCCGTAGCTGAACTCGGCCCTCGTCTCGATGTCGACCCGCATGCGGCGCGTCGGCACGATGCCCGGGTCGATCAGCCAGGCGACGGCGCACGGATCGTGCACCGCGGGAGCGGCAAAGCCGAAGACGCGCAGGTAGGTCTCCGCGAAGAAGGTCAGCAGGTCGACACACAGGTGCGCCAGCGGGAAGTCGAGCGCGGCGATCCGATCCACCACGGCCGGCGTGGCGAGCGCGCGGTGCGTCGTCTCGAGCGGCACCATCGTGATCGGCACGCCGGACTCGAAGACGGTGCGGGCCGCCTCCGCATCGGCCCCGATATTGAATTCGGCGGCGGGAGTCACGTTGCCGAGGCCGATTGCGCCGCCCATCAGCACCACCCGCTTCAGCCGGCGCGACAGGCCCGGGTCGCGCGCAAGCGCCGTCGCCACGTTGGTGAGCGGGCCGGTTGCGACCAGCACGAGGTCGTCGTGCGTTCGCGAGGCGTCCAGGATCAGGTCCACGCCGTGGCGCGCGTCGAGCGGGACGCTGGGCGCGCCGAAGGCCGGGCCGTCGAGCCCTGACTCGCCGTGGATCTCAGGCGAGGCGATGCGATGCCGCGCCAGGGGGGCGTCGCAGCCGGCAGCCACCGGAATGCCGTCGATGCCTGCGACGGTGCAGATGCGCCGCGCGTTGAGCGTCGTCTTGTCGAGGCTCTGGTTGCCCGCCACCGTCGTGATCGCCAGCAGATCAAGCGCCGGGGCGGCCGCTGCCAGGAGGATGGCCAGCGCGTCGTCGTGGCCGGGGTCGCAGTCCAGCACGATCGGCTGCCGCGTCGGGCGGCCGGAGCTCATTCCTTCTTGTACGGCCGTCCGTCGGCGGCTGGTGCGCGCACGCGGCCGACGAGGCCGCTGACCACGATGATCGTCACCAGGTAGGGGACCATTTGCAGGAACTGCGACGGGACCGCGAAGTTGAGGATCGAAAGCCGCGTCTGCACGGCGTCGGCGAAGCCGAAGACGATGCCTGCCAGGAAGGCTCCGAACGGCGCCCATCCGCCGAAGATCATGGCGGCAAGCCCGATGAACCCGCGCCCGGCGGACATCTCCTGCTGGAAGCCGCCCGTCGATCCGAGGGTGAGGTAGGCGCCGCCGAGTCCGGCGAGCATGCCGCCCATGATGACGTTGCGGTAGCGCACGTACAGCACGTTGATGCCCACCGTGTCGGCCGCTTCGGGATGCTCCCCGACGGCCCGCACGCGGAGGCCCCAGCGCGTCGAGAAGAGCATGTAGTGCAGGATGAAGATGGCCGCGATGAGCGCGTACACGAACACGTTCTGACGGAAAAGGATGCCGCCGATCACTGGCAGGTCGCTGAGAATCGGGAAGTCGATCGGCCCAAAGCGCTCCGGGTCGTTGAGCTCGGGCATCGGAGCGAGCACCCGTGTTGCGAGGAACGAGGTGATGCCCACCGCGAAGATGTTGATCACCACTCCGGCGATGATCTGGTCGACCACGTAGCGGATCGCCAGCACCGCCAGCAGTGCGGCTAGCAGCCCTCCGGTGGCGATCGCAGCCATGATCCCGACCCACTGGTTGCCACTTACGCTGGCAACCACCGCCGAGGCGAAGGCGCCGGAGAGGAGCATTCCCTCGATGGCGATGTTCACGACCCCCGCGCGCTCGCACAGGATCCCGGACAGGGCGCCGAAGGTGATCGGCACGCTCCGTTGAAGCGTGCTCTGCAGGATGCCGGCCAGGCTGATGTCGCTGCCCGCTCCGGCCCAGGCCAGGAAGCCGAAGGAGAAGAGGCAGATCACCAGCGCCATCACGATCGCCCACCGGGCACCGAACCCGCGAGTCAGCTGGACCGCGCCGGCCATGGCGGCCATCGCCGCCAGCAGGTACGCCGTCCCGGCGGTTGGGACGACGAGGTCTGGTACGCCGGAGCTCTGTCGAACATCGAGCGCGAAGCTGGTCTGTGCTCCCGATTCAACGTTCCCGAAGACGAGGACCATCACTGCCGCCAGGAGCAGATAGAAGACGCCGTACGCCTGCTGGCGGCGCCGGCTGAGGCCGTTGCGCACGCCCGCCGCCATGCTTGGCCCGGTCATCCGCCCCACCCCTTGATCGAGATCTCTGGGCCCTGCACACGCGGCGTCTTGATGCGGTAGATGCCGCGCACCAGCGCCGGCGCGGCGATGAACATGATCACGAGCGCCTGAATGACGACCACCAGGTCGATCGGGATGCCGGTGGCGGCCTGCATCGGCGTCGCACCCGCTCTGAGCGCGCCGAAGACCAGTGCGGCGCCGACCACGCCGAGCGGGCGCGAGCCTCCCAGAAGCGCCAGCGCGATCGCGTCGAAGCCCCAGCCGGGGGAGAAGCCGGGGGTAAGCCGGCCGTTGGTGCCGATGATCTCCGAGGCTCCTGCGAGACCCGCCAGCCCGCCGGAGATCATCATCGTCAGGACGATCGTGCGGCCGATGCTCATGCCGGCATACCGAGCGGCTGCCGGATTGAGCCCCACCGCGCGGAACTCGAAGCCCTTGGTCGAGCGAAAGAGGAGCCAGGAGACGACGAAGGCGGCCGCGAGGGCGATGATCAGCCCCCAGTGCACGCGGAGATCGCCGCCGAAGAGGCTCGGCAGCGTGGCTGACTCGAGGACGAATCGGCTCACCGGGTCTTCGCGGTCCGGGCGCTGGAAGAGCGGCTGGCGCAGCGCGAATTCGATGGTCAGGTAGGAAACGTAGTTGAGCATGATGGTGGTGATCACCTCATGCGCGCCAGTCCGTGCCTTCAGGATCCCCGGCACGAAGGCCCACAGAGCCCCGCCCGCGAACCCGGCCAGGATCGCAAGCGGCAGGTGCACGAAGAAGGGCAGTCCCTCGAAGGAGATCCCCACGGCGGTCGCGCACAGGGCGCCGATATAGATCTGTCCCTCCGCCCCGATGTTGAACAGGCCGGCCCGGAAGCCGAGCGCCACCGCCAGCCCGGCCAGGATGAGCGGCGTGGCCCTAAGCAACGTCTCGCTGATCGCGTTGGGGCTCCCCAGTGACCCAGTGAGGAGGCCGGCGTATGCGGCACGCACGGACTCAAGTCCAGCGCCGAGCGCGCCACCCGGGTCCGATCCGATCCGGGTGAAGAACTCGGGGTCGGAGAAGACGATGACGAATGCGCCGAGAATGAGGGCCGTGAAGACGGCCAGCAGCGGCAGCAGCAGCTGACGCAGGGCCGCGGAGAGCCGAGCCGCGATCCGCGTGCCGACCGATGCCGGTGCAGGCTCGCCTGGCGCTGCCTGCGGCGATGAGGGAGCGGCCGTGGGCTCGATGTTGCTCATGCGCCTGCCGTCACCGGGACGATACCCTCTTCCGGATGAGCGCCGCCCATCAGCAGGCCCAAACGCTCGGGTGTCGCCTCCGACGGGTCCAGGATGTCGACGATGCGGCCCTGGAACATGACCGCGATCCGGTCTCCGAGCGACAGGACCTCCTCCAGCTCCGTCGAGACGATCAGCACCGCTGTCCCCTCGTTCCGCTTGGCGACGATGCGCTTGTGGATGTACTCGATCGACCCGACGTCGAGTCCACGGGTCGGCTGCGCGGCGACCAGCAGCTTCAGGGGGCGAGAGAACTCGCGGGCCACGATCACTTTCTGCTGGTTGCCGCCCGAGAGGTTGCCGATGTCATTCAGGACGGAAGTCGTCCGGACATCGTATTCGCCTGCGAGCTCGGTTGCGGTCGCCAGCATCGCGTCCCGATGCAGCGCCAACCCGCTCGAGTAGGGCTCCAGGTAGTAGCTGTTCAGGATCATGTTCTCGGCGACCGAGAAACCAACGACGAGGCCCTCCTCCAGGCGGTCCTCGGGGACATGCCCCACGCCGGCCGCGAAGACGTGCCTCGGGTCGGATTGCGCCGGCGCGCCGGCGATGCGGATCTCGCCGCTCTCCACTCGTCGAAGCCCGGTGATCGCATCCACCAGCTCGGTCTGGCCGTTCCCCTGCACGCCCGCGATCGCCACGATCTCGCCGGCGCGGACGGTCAGGTCCAGGTCGTTGACGGCCACCTGCTGCCGGTCGTCGCGAACGGTGATGCCCCGGATCTGGAGCACCTCCTCGCCGACGGTTGCGGCGCTCTTGGCGACCTCCAGCTGCACGGGGCGGCCGACCATCATGCGGGCCAGCTCCGCCTCGTCGGCGGCCTCGGGAGTCGTGGTGCCGACCACCCTGCCGCGGCGCAGGACGGT
>JALYNS010000028.1 GCA_030773035.1 Chloroflexota bacterium | reverse complement strand
AGACGCGCGTGTTCGGCTCATCGGTCCCGTTGTCGGGAGGCGCCGTGGGGCAGGCGCAGAACATCTTGGACTGCGTCCGCAGTTGGGCGTGGACCTCGATCCCGATCACCGTCTCGTAGCGCGTGCTCACCGCCATGCGCCGATTGTAGGGGCCTGCTGAGGCAGTCAATCGTTGGGTCTTGCCGGACGGCCGACGCCCAGCGTCGGTAACGGCCAAGCAGCGCGCCCATCTTGGCTGGTACCGACGCCCAGGGTCGGCCAGCGGCAAGTGAGGGCCGAAACCAGGCGATCTGAGCCCAGAGCCAGACCCAAGTTGGCCGTTATCGACGCTGCGTGTAACTCGCTGCCGGTACGCGCAGCCCGGCGCAGGACGAGCCCGCTATCCTCCCCGCATGAAGATCGGTGAATGGGACTCCCTCGGCCGGGCGCGGGCCATCCTGCAGCGCCACCTCGGTGAGCTGGGCGCCGCGGAATACGCCGCCCACGTCGAGCTCAACCGAGAGAACGGGCGGCTGCGGGTGCTGGTGGCGACCGATGTCGGCCTGCTCGACTACCACTACCAGCCGGCTGGGAGCGACCCCGAAGGGCCGTGGGCGCTGCGCGGCCAGCTCTACCGCTGGATGAGCGTCAAGGGCCTCCGCCTGCAGACCGATGGCCAGCTGGAGGACGCCGACGAAACCAGCGAGGCGCGCTGGATCTGGCGCCTCACCGCCGAGGAGCCGAAGATCGAGCTGACGGCGGAGTCGCAGGCAGAAGGAGAACGGTCGCCGGATGCGTTACTCCCGCTTGCGCGAGCCTGCATCCAGCACGCGGGCTGAGGCTAGCCCCGCGCCCCCGGGCGGTCAGGCGTGGCGAGCGACGAAGCGCTCGATCCGGTCCATCGCCTCGATGATCTCCTCGTAGGCGGTCGCGTAGCAGGCGCGCACGTGTCCCGCGCCTGACGGACCGAAGGCGGTTCCCGGCACGACCGCCACCCGCTCCTCGTGCAGGAGGGTACGTGCGAAGGTCTCGTCGTCCATGCCGGTCCTGGTGATGTTCGGGAAGCAGTAGAAGGCGCCGCGGGGCTCGAAGCAGTGCAGCCCGATCTCGTTGAAGCGGCGGGTCATGAGCTGCCGGCGACGGTCGTACTCGTCGTGCATCTCGATCACGAACGGCTCGCCGCTGCGCAGCGCCTCGAGCGCCGCGAACTGGGCGACGGTCGGCGCGCACATGATCCCGTACTGGTGCACCTTGGCGATGCCGGTCATCACGGCTGCGGGGGCTGCCACCCAGCCGATGCGCCAGCCGGTCATGGCGTATGACTTGCTGAATCCACCGATGAGCACGGTCCGATCCCGCATCCCGGGAAGTGCCGAGAACGGCACGTGCTCGTGGCCGCCGTACACCAGCCGCTCGTAGATCTCGTCGCTGACGACCATCAGGTCGTGACGATCAATGACCGCGGCGATCTTCTCCAGCTCGCCGCGGTCCAGGACCGCCCCGGTCGGGTTGTTCGGATAGCCGAGGAAAAGGGCCTTGGTGCGCGGCGTGATGGCCGCCTCGAACTGGGCGGCGGTCATCTGGAAATCGGTCTCGTCGCCGGTCGCGATGGGGACCGGGATGCCCCCGGCGAGAGTGATGCACGGCGCGTAGGCCACGAACGAAGGCTCGTGGTAGATCACCTCGTCGCCCGGGTCGCAGATGGCCCGCAGCGACGCGTCCACCGCCTCGGACGCCCCGACCGTGATGATCATCTCGGTGCGCGCGTCGTAGCTGATGCCGAACCGATGCTCCAGGTCGGCGATGATCGCCTCGCGCAGCTCGATCATCCCGCCATTGGCGGTGTAGTGCGTCTCGCCGGCCTCGAGCGAGGCGATCGCGGCGCGGGTGATCGGCTCCGGAGTGGTGAAGTCGGGCTCGCCGATGGTGAGGCTGATGACGTCCTTCATCTCGGCCAGCATGTCGAAGAAGCGACGGATGCCCGATGGCTGGAGGGAGCGGACCTTCTCCGACAGGAAGTCAGCCGGCGGTCGGGCGACGCGCGGCGCGGCAGGCTCGGTGGTCATCGTGGCGGAGTGTAATCCTCGCCGCCTCGCTAGGCTTGCGGCGTGAACGAGGTTGAGCTCGTCCTGGCGCTGCTGCTGCTCGTCGCGTTGCTCACCGTCACCGCGCGGCGCGTCGGGATCCCGTACCCGATCCTGATGACGCTCGGCGGCCTGGCGCTCGGCCTGCTGCCGGGGCTGCCGCGCGTGGAGCTGGCGCCGGAGTTCGTCTTCCTCTTCTTCCTGCCTCCACTCCTCTTCGCGGCCGCCTACTTCACCTCGCCGCGCGACCTGGCGGCGAATGCCCGGCCCATCGGCCTGTTGGCGGTGGGCCTGGTGCTGGCGACCACGCTCATCGTGGGGTTCGCGGTGCACGCCCTCGTCCCCAGCGTGCCGCTGGCGGTGGCGTTCGCCCTCGGGGCGATCGTCTCACCGCCCGACGCGATAGCAGCCACGGCAATCGCGCAGCGCCTCGGGCTGCCTCGCCGCCTCGTGGTCATCCTGGAGGGCGAGTCGCTGGTCAACGACGCCACCGCCCTGGTCGCCTATCGGCTTGCGCTGGTCGCCGCAGTGGCCGGAACCTTCTCGCTGGCCGATGCAGCCCTGAGCTTCGTCGTGGTGAGCGTCGGTGGCGTGGCGATCGGCGTGCTCGTCGGCTGGGCGATCGTCTACGTGCTGGGCCGTCTCCAGGATCCGCCGGTCGAGGTGTTGCTCTCGCTGCTCGCGCCATTCGGCGCCTGGCTGGCCGCCGAGGGGCTGGGGGTCTCCGGCGTGCTGGCGGTGGTGACCGCCGGGATCATGGTCGGCCGCAAGGCTCCGCGCATCTTCGGGTCGGATGCCCGCGTGCTCGGCTCGGGGGTGTGGCAGATGGTGATCTTCACCCTGAACGGGCTGGTCTTCATCCTGATCGGCCTCCAGCTGCCGAACATCCTGGATTCGCTGGCTGCCACGCGCACGTTTGGCGAGCTGGCCTCGTGGGCGGTGGTGGTCAGCGTCACCGTCATCCTGGTCCGGCTGGCGTGGGTCTTTCCGGCGACCTACATCCCTCGCTGGCTGTCACCCAGCCTTCGCGCGCGGGACCCGGCGCCTCCGCCCGGCGTGGTCCTGATCCTGGGCTGGGCCGGGATGCGGGGAGTAGTGTCGCTGGCGGCGGCCCTGGCGTTGCCGCTGACGGTCGCGGGCGGGGCACCGTTTCCCGAGCGCGACCTGGTCATCTTCCTCACCTTCTCGGTCATCCTGGCCACGCTGGTCGGGCAGGGGCTGACGCTTCCGTGGCTGATCCGGCGGCTGGGCGTCGGCGACGATGGCACGGCCGATCACGAGGAGCTGCACGCTCGCGAGGCCGCCCTGGAGGCTGCCCTCGGCCGCCTCGACGAGCTGGACGCCGAGATGCCCGGGCACCGGGAGCTGCTCGATCAGCTGCGCGGGCGCTACCAGCACGCGACGGAGCACCTGGAGCACGACCACGAGTCGGGCGAGGTGCCGCTCGACCAGGAGGCGATCGAGCATGCCGCCATCCGGCGTGCCGTCATCGACGCCCAGCGGCTGGCGGTGATCGACCTGCGGGATAGGGGGGTCATCTCGGACGAAGCGCTGCGGCGGGTGGAGCGCGGCTTGGACCTGGAGGAGCTGCGCGCCGAGGGCTAGGGCCTTCGGGCGTCGACTCCCGAGGCTACACGGGCGGAACGTACCTCCGCTCCCCCGCCTCGATGCGCAGCGCCAACCGGTTCTGGGCCGGCGGCAGCGGGCAGGTTGCATACGGGGAGAAGACGCATGGCGGGTTGTAGGCCAGGTTGAAGTCCACCACCACGCCGCCGTCGGCCGCTGGGGGCTCGG
>JALYNS010000027.1 GCA_030773035.1 Chloroflexota bacterium | reverse complement strand
CCTGGTCCCTGCTCCTGGGTGGGCCGATCTACCTCATCTACGTGCTCGCCGCCCTCTTCCTTCCCGCAGGAGCGGCGGCGGTCCACTGACCGCGCAAACGGCACGCTCCCGGCCATGGGCCCGGAGGGCCGTATACTGGCGTGCGCCGATCAGGTCGCCACGCTCCGAGGCGCGGCCCGGCTGCTGAGGAGGTTGCGTTGCTGAAGCAGGGAACCACCACGGCCACGGCCGAGGCGGACCACACGGTCGGGCTGTGGGCCTTCTTCCATGGGGAATTCGTCCCGCTCGCCGACGCCAGGATCAGCGTCATGACCCACGCCTTCAACTACGGGACCGCCGTCTTCGAGGGGATCCGCGCCTATTGGAACGCCGATCAGCAGCAGCTCTACGGCCTCGACCTCCTTGCTCATTTCGAGCGAATTCATCGCTCGGCGCGGCTCCTCCAGCTGGAGCTGCGGCACAGCCCCAAGGAGCTCGTCGGGATCACCGTCGAGCTCCTTCGGCGAGATGGCTTCCGCGAGGATGCCTATATCAGGCCGATCTGCTACAAGTCGAGCGAGGTGATCGGCGTGCGGCTCCACAACCTGGAGTCGGACCTGACGATCTTCGCCATCCCGTTCGGCAAGTACATCGACACCGAGGCCGGCATCCGGGCGCAGGTGAGCACCTGGCGCCGGACGGATGACAACGCCATCCCGGCGCGCAGCAAGATCACCGGCTCGTATATCAACGGGGCCTTCGCCAAGTCCGAGGCGCAGATGAACGGCTACGACGAGGCGATCATGCTGACCCAGGAGGGCCACGTCAGCGAGGGGAGCGCCGAGAACCTGTTCATCGTGCGCGAGGGGATCCTCATCACGGCGCCCGGCAGCGACAACATCCTGGAGGGGATCACCCGCCGCCACCTGATCACGGTGGCCGGCGACCTGGGGATCCCCGTCCTGGAGCGCTCGATCGACCGGACCGAGCTGTACATGGCCGACGAGGTCTTCCTGTGCGGCACCGGCGCGCAACTCGCGCCGGTGGTCGAGGTCGACAAGCGCCCGATCGGGACCGGCAAGGTGGGCCCGATCACGCGCCGCCTGCACAACATCTATTTCGACGCGGTACAGGGCAAGTCCGATGCCTATCGGGACTGGCTGACGCCGGTCTACTAGCCGAGCGCCCCGGCGGTCGCCCGTGCGGCGGCCGCGAGCCAGACGAGGGTTCCATGTCCGACGCGCGAACGCAGGATCGCTATCTCTGGCTGCAACGCCTGCTGGAGATGGTGCCCGGCATGGTCAGCTGGGCGATCATCATCGGGCCGATCTGGCTCAGCTTCAGCTACCCGTCGCTGGTCGCCTACTTCGTGCTGAGCTTCGATTTCTACTGGCTGTGCCGGGCGCTCTGGTTTTCCGGGGCCGTGATCATCGCCTACCGCCGAATCCGCGATGTGCTGGCCACCGATTGGCGGGGGCGCCTCGAGGCGCTCGACGATCCGGCCGTGTCGTCATGGGAGGCGTACACCCATCTTGCCCTGATCCCCACCTACACCGAGCCGCGGGAGACGCTTCGCCACACCGTTCGCGCCCTGGCCGAGGCTGACTGGCCCACCGATCGCAAGATCTGCGCCATCATCACGCGTGAGACCGACGCCGACGGGATCGCCAACGTGGCCGCCCTGCGCGAGGAGTTCGGGTCGGCCTTTGCCGACTTCGTGCACATCCTCGATCCCCTCGAGCCGGGGATCGTGGTCGGCAAGAGCAGCGCCATGGCGTTCGGCGGCCGCTGGCTGTATCGGCTCCTGGTGCGAGAACGAGGGATGGACCCGCGGCTGCTGCTGGTCACCGACCTGGACGCCGACTACCGCGTCCATCCGGCGTACTTCAACTACCTGACCTGGGTGCACCTGAGCGACCCGAACCGCGAGACGCAGCTCTACCAGCCGGTGCCGTACTTCCATAACAACCTGTGGCAGGCGCCGCTCCTCCTGCGGCTGTTCGTGGCGGTGCTGACCCAGCTGCAGATGTGGCGAAGCGTCCTGCCCGAGACGCTGAAGAGCTTCGGCAGCTACTCGACCACCCTGCACCTGGTCCACGAGGTCGGCTACTGGGCGACCGACGCGATCCCCGAGGACAGTCGCTTCTACTGGAAGAGCTTCTTCACCTACGGTGATCGCTTCCGTGCGGTGCCGCTCTTCATCCCGATCTACGGGGACGCGGTGCGGGCCAAGTCATACTGGCGCTCGCTGGTGAGCCAGTACCTCCAGGCACGCCGCTGGGCATGGGGCGTAACGGACCTCCCCTACGTGATCCAGAACGCCATCGCCCATCCGGAGATCTCATTCTGGTCGCGCGCCTGGCGGATCGTGAACCTGTTCGCCGAGCACATCAACTGGGCGATCGCACCGTTCGTCATCATCTTCGGGGCGACCGTGCCGCTCATCATCAACCCGGCCTTTGCCCGCACCACGCTCGGCCAGAACCTGCCGATCTACGCGTCGGGCATGCTCTCAATCGCACTCGTGGCCCTGATGGTGCTGATCTGGGTCGAGCATCGCATCGTTCCCCGCTTCCCTGCCGAGTGGGGCAGGTGGCGCAGGCTGCTGGTCTACGTCGGCTGGACCGGGATCCCCTTCGTCGGTATCTTCTTTTCGAATCTGCCGGCGCTCGACGCCCAGACCCGCCTGCTGACCGGGCGCTACCTCGAGTACCGGGTCACCGAGAAGGTCTGACCGATGGCCGAGCCGACCACCCAGATCGCCTTCATCCGGCTCGCGCGCGATCGCGGGCGGCTCTTCGGCGCGCCGGTCGCGCTGCTCCTCGTGGCAGCCGGCGCCGCAGCTGGCGGCCTCCTGCTCGGAGGTCCGGCCGGCATCTCGCTGGCGGCACTCGGCGCGGTCGCGGCACTGGCGGGGTTCTACCTCGTGGCGCTCGTCTCCTCCTATCGGCTCCTGGTCGAGCCGGGCGGGCTGAGGCTGCGCTGGCTCGGCGGAGAGCACCACTACCGCCTGATGCGCGGCCAGGTGACGCGAGTCGTCGTGGCGGGACAGGGCACGAGCGTGCTCCAGCCCCGTTTCGGCGCGCTCGGCTGGGCGGTGGGGCCGGCGGTGCTGCATGGCAAGGAACCGATCGAGCTGATCCGCCTCTCGCTCCGACCGGCGCTGATCGTGGTGCCGACCGATCGCGGCCGACTGGCGATCGCCGCCGCGGTGGAGAGCGACCTGCTCGCCGCCCTGACCCACGCGGTTCGCCTCCAGGAGC
>JALYNS010000026.1 GCA_030773035.1 Chloroflexota bacterium | reverse complement strand
CGATGTTCCTGCCGGCGAAGAACGCACCGCTGTTCCTGGCGGTGGGCATCGCGATCGGCGTCGTGCTTGGTGGCACCCAGGCACTGTCCCGGTCATTCTTCAGCCTGCTCATCCCCCGCGGCCGCGCGGGCGAGTACTTCGCGCTCTACAACGCCTTCGAGCGCGGCACGTCGTGGTTCGGCGTGCTGCTCTTCGGCGTGGTCTTCCAGGTCACCGGCTCCTACCGGCCCGCCATCGTGTCGCTGATCATCTTCTTCATCCTCGGGACCATCTTCCTGCTCCGGCTCGACCCGGAGCGCGGGATCGCCGAGGCCGGGAACTCGGTGCCGGCCACCCTCTAGACGCCGCTTCAAGACACCATTTGTCGGCGGTTCGACGCGCCCGGACACCGGTTCCCTGGCCCATTACCGGCGCCAACCTAGACTTGGCGAGACGCAAGGAATACGGGAATCTTCGCGGGCTGGGTACCGTTAACTCCTCAGACGGCTATTTGTCAACGGGGCCCAAAGCGAACCTTTACCCGGTTCGGACCGTCTACGTCGTTGTACGGGGAACCACGATCAGTTTGGAGGTGCCTTCATGGCGGAGCGCACGCTACGCGGGGCGCGGCTGGGAGGCCAAAGCTTCGAGGACGAGCGCGGCATCGAGTTCGCCGCGCGCCAGCAGGTCGGCTATCGCTGTCCGCAGGGTCACGTCTTCGAGATCACCATGTCCATCGAGGCCGACCTTCCCGCTGTCTGGGAGTGCCCTCGGTGTGGCGAGGAGGGCGAGAGCACGGCCGGCATCGAGCGTGAGGTGAAGGCCGAGAAGCCGGTCCGCACCCACTGGGACATGCTGCTCGAGCGTCGTTCGGAGAAGGAGCTCGAGGACATCCTCAAGGAGCGCCTGGAGCTGCTGCGAGGCGGCGAGATCGGCCCGGCACACCTGCATCGCGCCAACCAGAAGAAGCGCAAGGCCTCGGCCTAAGCCAGGTCTCGACGAGCTACTCGTCGACCACCTCGCCCCGGATCACCGGCCCGTCAGGGTCAGGACCGGGGCGTCGTGCATCCCGGATCGGCCCGGTGGGTCCGAGCACGACCAGCCGGTTGGCCACCACGCCGGTGAGCAACCGTCGAAACAGCGGCCGGGTCACCGGCAGGATCATCAGCACCCCGAAGGCGTCGGTGACGAAGCCGGGCGCCAGCATCAGCGTGCCGCCGATCAGGATGAGCGCGCCGTCGGCGAGCTCCCTGGCCGGCATCCGGCCGCTGTCGAGCGCGTCTCGCAGCGCCCGCCAGGCGCGCGCGCCCTCGTGCCTGATCAGCCACGAGCCGAAGATGCTGTCGATGACCAGCAGCAGGATCGTCCACCACGGCCCGATCGCCCGGCCGACCTGGATGATCACGTAGATCTCGACCAGGGGTACGCCGATGAACAGGATGAGCAACAGCCATCCCAGCCCCGAACGACGCCGAGCGGGCATCAGGGAGACACGTCCTCACGTCTCAGCAGCACGCGGCGCAGCTGGTCACGGCGCTCGCGCAGGCCCCAGCGCGTGATCCGGCGCAGCGACTCGATGGCCACCGCACCGCTCATCTTGGAGTCGCCACGGACCCGCTCGACGAACTCGATGGGCACCTCACGCACGGTGAGCCCGGCCCGCAGGCAACGGGTCACCAGGTCGGTCTGGAAGACGTAGCCGGTGGACTGGACCGAGGCCAGGTCGATCTTCTCCAGCGCGCTGCTCCGGAAGGCCCGGAAGCCGGCCGTGGCGTCCCTGATCGCGATGCCGAGCAGCATCCGCACGTAGAGGTTGCCGCCCCGGGAGAGCGCCTCGCGGCGCAGCGGCCAGTTCACGACCGAGCCGCCAGCGACCCACCGCGAGCCGATCACCAGGTCGGCGTCGAGCAGGGCGTCCAGCAGGCGGTGCAGCTGTTCGGGCTGGTGCGAGCCGTCGGCGTCCATCTCGCCGATGACGTCGTAGCCTGCCGCGAGGGCGTCACTGAAGCCGTGGAGGTACGCCGCACCCAAGCCGGCCTTCTCGGTACGGTGCACCACCCGGATCCCGGAGTCCCCGGCGGCCAGCTTGTCGGCGACGTCGCCGGTGCCGTCAGGGCTGTTGTCGTCGACGATCATCACGTCGACGTCGGGCTGCGCCGTTCGCAGCCTTCCGACGATCCACTCGATGTTGAGGGCCTCGTTGTAGGTCGGGACG
>JALYNS010000025.1 GCA_030773035.1 Chloroflexota bacterium | reverse complement strand
GCCCTGGACGTGGTGCTCGGCAAGGGGCCGGGAGCGCGCACCGTCCGGCTCCAGATCGAGCACGTCACGGTGATTGGCGCGACGACTCGGGTGGGGAGCATCACCGGGCCGCTGCGCGACCGCTTCGGAGTGACACATCGGCTCGACTATTACGGGTCGGATGACCTGGAACGGATCCTGCGCCGCAGCGCGCACATCCTCGACGTGGCGCTCGAGCCGGAAGCGGGCCAGATCATCGCGGGTCGCAGCCGCGGCACGCCGCGCATCGCCAACCGGCTGCTGAAGCGCGCCCGCGACTTCGCCCAGGTGCGGGGCGACGGCGTGGTCACCGCCGGCCTGGCGACCGATGCGCTGGCGCTCCTCGAGATCGACGATCGAGGCCTCGACGCGCTGGATCGGCAGCTGCTGCGGGCCATCGCCGAGCACCACGGTGGGGGACCGGTCGGCCTGCAGACGATGGCCGCCACCATCAGCGAGCCGGTCGAGACGCTGGAGGACGTGATCGAGCCGTACCTCATGCAGATCGGGCTGCTGGCGCGCACCTCGCGCGGACGGCAGCTGACCCAGGGCGCCTGGGAGCACCTCGGCCTGGTTCCGCCGCCGGGTGCATCGGCGAATGCTCAGCCACTGGGTCTGTTTGACTGACTCGTCCGCTTGGCACGATGCTCGTCGTGTCGGTCGTCCTGACCCTGCTCTTCAACCTGTTCCTGCGGCGCTGAGCGCTGGCTGCGCGAGCCGCCGCACAAATCCTTCCCAGCGCTTGACGGCGGGAGTAGGATCGCCCCGGTCGCGCCCCGCTCGTCAACGACGCGGGACGGGCCAGCAGGGATGGAGGGCAGGCACACCGTGGAGTCCTACTTCAAGTTCGCGGAGCGGGGGACCGATCTCGGAACGGAGATTCGGGCCGGGATCACCACCTTCATGGTCATGGTCTACATCGTGGCCCTGAACGGGATCATCATCGCCGAACCGCTGGGGCTCGACCCGGTGGCCGTGGCGGCAGGCACGGCCCTGGTCGCCGGGGTCATGACCATTGCCATGGGCGTCTTCACCAACTACCCGTTCGCGCTGGCGGCGGGCCTCGGGCTGAATGCGGTGGTGGCATTTGGCCTGACCGCGATCGGGATGACCCCCGCCCAGGCCATGGGCGTGGTCGTGATCGAAGGCGTGATCATCACCGTCCTGGTGCTGGTCGGGCTGCGCGAGGCGATCATGGACGCCATCCCGATCTCCCTCAAGCGGGCGATCGGCGTGGGCATCGGCCTCTTCATCCTCTTCATCGGCTTCTGGGATGGAGGCATCCTCACCGGCGTCGGAGCGCCAAACGATCCGGTCGACTTCATCTATCCGAACAGCGCCGGCGCGTGGGTATTCCTGATTGGCCTCCTCATCACGGCCGCCCTGTGGGCCCGCAAGGTGAAGGGCGCGCTGATCATCAGCATCGCCCTCACGACCGTCGTCGCGATCGTGCTCGGCGTGCAGAAGCTGCCGACCGAGTTCAGCGCCACGCCCAACTTCGACACGCTCGGGCTCGGCCTGCAGGATCTGGGCGGCATCTTCACGATCCAGGCCGGCCTCCTCGCGGCGTTGCTGGCCATCTTCACGCTCATGATCAGCGACTTCTTCGACACGATGGGTACGGTTACCGGCGTGGCGGCCGAGGCCGGCCTGAGCAACGAGGACGGCTCGGTGCCCGGGGTGGGCCGCGTGCTGCTCATCGACGGGCTTGCCGCCGCGGTCGGTGGGGCTGCCGGTGTCAGTTCCAACACGACCTACATCGAGAGCGCTGCGGGAGTTGCCGACGGTGGAAGGACCGGAATGACGTCGGTCGTCACCGGGGCGCTCTTCCTGGTCGCGGTCTTCCTGGCGCCGATCGTGCAGATCATCCCGCTTCAGGCCGCCGCCCCGGCGCTCGTGCTGGTCGGCTACCTGATGTTCACCCAGATCGGCGAGATCGACGCCCGGGACTTCACCACCGGGTTCCCCGCGCTCCTGACCATGATCCTGATGCCGCTCACCTTCACCATCACGATCGGCATCGGCGCCGGCGTGGTGGCGTGGGTCGTCCTCCAGATCGTGCACCAGCGCTGGAGCGAGATCCACTGGCTGATGTGGATCGTCTTCATCGCCTTCCTGCTCTATTTCGCACAGGAGGCGATCAAGCCCTGGCTGGGGTAGCCACCTGAACCGATGGCGCTCGGCCGGGCAACCCGGCCGGGCGCTACGCTGTCCGGGCCGATGACGCCTCCGCAGCCCACTCCCCGACTGCGGGTCGACGACTTCGACTACACCCTGCCGGTGGCGGCGATTGCCCAGGTCCCGGTCGAGCCGCGTGATGCGGCGCGCCTGTTGGTCCTGGATCGCGCGACGTCGGCGCCCGGCCGCCCGGCGCTCTCGCACCGCGTCTTTCGTGAGGTGGGGGAGCTCCTCCACCGCGGTGACCTGCTGGTCGTGAACGATTCGCGGGTGATCCCGGCC
>JALYNS010000024.1 GCA_030773035.1 Chloroflexota bacterium | reverse complement strand
CGCGCATCGGACGGTCGCTGCGGCCACCGCGCGCGTCCCGGTCTGTTCCACCGCGCCCGCCGCGGCCGCGCCCGCCGCGCTCGCGACGGAGGCCGGTGTCGGTGCGCGCCAGGTCGGCGACCTGCTCGCTGATCGGCTCGGCGTCCGCCAATGGAGTAGGTGTCGCCGCCCGGCGAGGCGCGGGTGCGGTGCGTGCGGGCAACGGCTCGCTCGCCTCGGCGGGGACGTCGCGCACCGTCTCGGCGGCTGCTACGGCTGACTTTGGCGCGGCCAGGATCCGCGCCTCCTCCCCGCCGACGCCCAGGATGCCGCGGCTCCCCTGGGAGAGGATCTCGATGTCCAGGTCGGCGAGCTCCGCGCTGAACTCCTTCATCGCGGTGCGGATCGCCTCCTCGACGTTCTTGCCGGTGAACTCTCGGAATGTCATCGTCTTCGCCCTCGGCGCTTCTTCTTGATGGGGCGGGGCGCGAGGCGGTTGCTACCGCCCGGCGAGCCACCGGTACGCTGGGTGCTGGGTGGCGACGGGGCCTTTCCCGGGTTCTCGGGCTCCGGCGCCTCGCGGCGTGGCGGCCCGCTGACGAGCCCCGTCTCCGGCTGCGGCGCGAATCCGGGCTGCCAGCCGAAGAGCGGGAAGAGGTTGCCCCAGCCCATGATCCGGAACTGCTGCGCAATCAAGTAGGCGGTGTAGACGACCCAGTACAGGATCAGGCCGCTCGGGAAGAGGCCGCCCCACCAGATCGTGAGCAGCGGGAAGAGGTAGGTCATGGTGTTGGTGGTCGACGAGGTGGGGTCGTCGCGGTTCAGCTTGGGGGTCGTCATCCGGACCTGGACGAACTGGAGCAGCGCCGCCAGGATGGCGAGCGCCGAGATCGTGAAGCCGAGGCCCGGGATGATGAACCCGAACCGGTTGTCGATCTGTGCGAGGTCCAGGTTCATCAGCCAGGAGACGTGGGTGTTGATCGGCTCGATCAGCTTCAGGGGATCGATCAGCTGGCAGTTGAGGGGCAGGAATCCTGAGAATCCGTCCACGCTGAACTGAGGCAGATTGCAGGCGGAGCCGGCTCCCGAGAAGGGTGCCGCGTACTGCACCTGCGTGACGACGCCGGCCGCATCCTTGATGTCGGCGATCTTGGTGATCCCCGGCAGGGCCGCCTGCAGCTGGGCGAAGGTGTCGGACGCGGCCTTCTGGACGTCGAGCGTGACCACGTTCGAGGCGCGGATCAGCGCCTGGTAGAGGGCGAAGAGCAGCGGCAGCTGCATCAGCACCGGCAGGCAGCCGGCAGCCGGGTTGACGCCGTGCTCGCGGTAGAGGGCCTGTGTCTCCTCGGCGATCTTGGTCCGGTTGCCCTTGTGCTTCCGGCTCACCTCGCGGATGAGCGGCGCCATCCGCTGCATCTCTTTCTGCGAGTTGATCTGTCGCACGAAGAGCGGCGCCAGGAGGGTACGGATGACGATGGTGAAGACGATGATCGCCAGCGCGAAGTCGAAGAACGGGATCCGATACAGGAAGACGAGCAGGTTGAAGAGCGGCAGGAAGAAGACGTCCCAGGGCGGCGTGAAATGCTCGATCCCCAGGAAGCCGGCGCCGATCACGGGTATCAAGGTCTGGTGCTCTCTCTAGCGGACCGGGTCATAGCCGCCCGGATGCATCGGGTGGCAGCGGCCGATACGGCGCATCCCCATCCACCCTCCACGGAAGAGTCCGTAGCGTTCGATGGCCGCGTAGGTGTACGCCGAGCAGCTCGGCGTATAGCGGCAGCTGGGCGGCATCCAGGCGAAGAGCCGCTGGTACGCGACGATCAGTCCGAGCCCGATCTTCCTCATCCACCGATTCCCGATCGCTCCAGGAGCGATCGCAACCCTTCTCGCAGCTCCGTGTAGGTTGCCTGGCCGGCCTCCGGCCGCGCGATCAACAGCAGGTCCCAGCCTGAGCCCTTCGCGTCCAGCTGCTGGCGGAGCAGGTCCCGCAGCCGACGCCTCACCCGATTGCGCTGGACGGCGCCGCCGAGCGTTCGCGGGGTGCTCAGCCCGATCCTCGTCCCCGACCCCTCTCTGCGCAGTGACCGCAGGACGAGGAGCCGGCTGGAGCGAACCGTCCCATGGCGACCGATCGCGTCGAAGTCCGCCTTGAGCCGAAGCATCTCCAGGGGCGGCACCTCGCGTCCTCGACGCCGTCAGGCGCTGAGCTTCTCGCGCCCCTTCGCCCGGCGACGGGCAAGCACGCGGCGACCACCCTTCGAAGCCATGCGAGCGCGGAAGCCGTGTTCCCGCTTCCGGGCGCGCTTCTTGGGCTGGTAGGTCCTCTTCATGAGTGCGTGCCTGTCCTCGTTCAGCGGCGGCGAGGCGGGTCCGATAAACACACGAACGGCTGGCGTCTTCGCCAGCCTCACGCGATGGCCCCTGTGCCGCGGCCCGTCTCGCTCTGCCCGGCGATTCTAACGACGCGTCGAGGGGGGTGTCAAACCTCCCGACCTCGGACGAAGGCAAGTTGAGGGAATCCATTGCCCGTCCCGAAAGGGTGCTGGTACACTACCGCGACCCCCGAGGCCCGACGCCCACTAGACCGGGTCCCGTGCGCCCCGAGGGAGTCCTCGACAGGTGCCGGAACGCCACGGCTGAATCGGTTGGGAGTGGGCTATCGATGGATGCGAAGCAGGTCTGGCGTGCCGTCCTGGGCGAGCTGCAGGTCTCTCTCTCGCCCGCCAATTTCGAGACCTGGCTGAAGGACACGTCACTCGTCGACCTCGACGAGAACCGCTATCGCATCGCCGCCCCGAATGGCTTCGCGCGTGACTGGCTCGACAACCGATACCGCACCCTGATCAGCCAGACCCTGGCCCGGGTGGTTGGCGGATCGGTCCAGGTCGAGTTCGTTGTGGCCGATGCTCCCGGCCCGGTGCCGGCCCAGGTCGACGAGGAGGCGCTCTCGCTGCCGCCCGCTTCGGCCGGCGGCAACACGGTCAACCTGAACGGGCGCTATACCTTCAGCAACTTCATCGTTGGCAGCGCAAACCGGCTGGCGCACGCGGCGGCCCTGTCGGTTGCCGAGCGCCCGGGCCACGCCTACAACCCGCTCTTCCTGTACGGCGGGGTAGGGCTCGGCAAGACCCACCTGATGCACGCCATCGGCAACGCGGTCTCGGTGAAGTTCCCGCGCAAGCGGATCCTGTACGCCACCAGCGAGAAGTTCACCAACGACTTCATCAACGCGATTCGCGAGCAGCGGATGGAGGACTTCCGCAACCGGTACCGCCGCATCGACGTGCTGCTCATCGATGACATCCAGTTCATCGCCGAGCGTGAGCGTACCCAGGAGGAGTTCTTCCACACCTTCAACACGATCCACGAGGCAGGCAAGCAGATCGTCCTCTCCAGCGATCGCCCACCGAAGGCGATCACCACGCTGGAAGAGCGGCTCCGCTCCCGGTTCGAGTGGGGGCTGATCGCCGACCTGACGCCGCCGGACCTGGAGACCCGCATCGCGATCCTGCGCAGCAAGGCCGAGGACCAGCTCAACCTGATCCCGGCCGAGGTGATCGAATTCATCGCGCGCAAGGTGGTGAGCAACGTGCGCGAGCTGGAGGGGGCTCTCAACCGGGTCGTGGCCTACGCCTCCATGTCCGGCATGCCGATCAACAACGAGCTCGCCAGCGCGGTCCTCTCGAACGTGATGTACAACCCCAAGAAGCGGTCCATCACGCCCCAGAAGATCGTGCGCGCGGTGGCCGACTACTACGGCGTCAACCTGGACCAGCTGCGCTCCAGCAAGCGCGACAAGGCGATCGTGGTGCCGCGCCAGATCGCCATGTACCTGATCCGCGAGGAGACCGATATCTCGCTGCTGCGCATCGGCGCGGAGCTCGGCGGGCGCGACCATTCGACGGTACTGCACGCCTACGACAAGATCGCCCGGGAGCTGGCCGAGAACGACGAGATGCGTCGCGAGGTGAGCGCGGTGCGGGAGATGATCTACTCCGAGTGACGACGCGGCAGCCGGTGGTGGAGAAGCTCCGCGGCCCGGTGGAGAACCGGGGCGTGGCGCGGACGGGGGCGTCGGTGCGACGGTCGCCGACAACGAGGTTCTCAACCGGGTGGTCGGAACCATCCACGCCCGGGCAGGCCCGGCCGGCCACATTCCCACAGGCGGGACGGACTTATCGGCAGGGCCGGCGAGCACGGGTGAGCGCGGTGATCCACACCGTCCACACCCCTACGAGAGACGGCGGCGTACAAAGTATTCTTCGGGTAGTTACGTAGAGTCGAGCACGGGCCCGTGGACAACTCCTGCGGGCGCTAGGTGAGGTTGGGATGAACGTATCGGTCATGCAGGAGAACCTGGCACGCGGCCTGGGAGTGGTGGGCCGGGCCGTCAGCAGCCGGGCCACGCTGCCGGTGCTGGCCAACGTGCTGCTCAAGACCGAGAACGCGGGCCTGAAGCTGACCGCCACCAACCTGGAGATCGGAATCAACTGCTGGGTTCCTGGCAAGGTGACCGACGAAGGCGAGATCACGGTCCCGGCCAAGCTGCTCACCGAGCTCGTCAGCTCGCTCCCGAACCAGAAGATCGACCTGGTCTTCTCGGCCAAGGAGCGGACCCTCAAGGTCACCTGCGGTGGCAGCCGGTCGTCGATCAAGGGGATCGAGGCCGACGAGTTCCCGGTGGTGGCAGCCATCGGCGACACGCCTATTACCAGCGCCGACTCGCGGGCGTTGCGCGAGGCCCTGGGCGAGGTCGTCTTCGCCGCCGCAAGCGATGAGAGCCGGCCGATCCTGACGGGGGTTCTGACGCGCCTCACCGGCGACCGGATGACCCTGGCCGCCGCCGACAACTATCGCATCGCGGTCCGCAGCCTGGCGCTCGCCAAGCCGGTCACGCCCGAGATCACGATCGTGGTGCCGGCGCGCTCGTATGCCGAGCTGATGCGAATCATGCCCGATGCCGAAGAGTCGATCGAGATCACGGTCACGCCCAACAAGAGCCAGGTCCTGTTCCACGTCGAGGGCATCGACCTCGTCAGCCGCCTGATCGAGGGCCAGTTCCCCAACTACGAGCCGGTG
>JALYNS010000023.1 GCA_030773035.1 Chloroflexota bacterium | reverse complement strand
GTGTAGCCGCGCGGGCCATACGCCTGCTCGGCCTCGTAGAAGGGCGTCTGACGCAGGCGTGCCCCGCGCTGGACGAGGCTCATGTCGAAGGCCAAGTGCTCACCCTCCTGACTCGATCTCGATCTCGATCTCGTGCCGCGACCCGCGATCGTTCGCTGCACGGCACCAGGCAACTCTACCGATTCAGCCGGGGCCAGCAGGAGCTGGGGAACGCGCGGTTCGGCTGGACGCCGATGCTACCGTGCCCCAGACCATGCAGACCACGCCAGTGATGCAGCGCCCCCAGGCCATGCTGAGGTGACCGCGCGGAAGTGGCTCGCCACCTCGCTGGCGGTCCTGAGCGTCGCCGAGGTGCTCGGGATCCTCGTCGTCAGCTCCAGAGGGGACCCGCGCTTCACGGTCGGGGCGGACGTCGTCAGCATCGGCTTCCTGGGCAGCGTGATCCTGTTCCCAATGGTCGGCTCTCTCATCATCCAGCGCCGACCAGCGACCCGCGTCGCGTGGTTCATGATCGCCGCCGGCATCGGCCTTGGGCTCGGGCTGCTGACCTTCGGCTACGGGGCGACGGGCTTGCCCCCCGGCCCGGTTCGGCCGTTGGCCCTGCAGGCGTTCGTGTTCTCGCAGCTGCTCTTCGTCCCGTCGATCGTGGCCGGGGCGCTGCTCGTGCTCCTCTACTTCCCCAACGATCGCCTGCCTAGCCCCCGTTGGCGACCGGTCCTCCCGATGGCCCTGCTGGGCACCGCGCTCTTCCTGGTGGGGACCACCTTTCACCCCGGGCCGCTTGACCCCGACTCGGCCCCGGGGATCCAGAATCCGCTCGGCGCGCCGGCGTCCTGGGCAGGGGTGGTCGAGGCGGCCCTTACCCTCGGCAATCTCCTGCTGACGCTCGCCATCTTGCTCGCGGCCATCTCGCTCATCCTCCGCTACCGCAGGGCAGACCCGGTGGAAGCTGCCCAGATCCGCTGGATCGCGCTCGTTTCCTGCGTTGCGACTCCTGCGTTCGCGATCGCGGCCTTTCCATTCGGCCCGATCAGCGAGGCCGCCTTTGGACTCGGCCTGGTGGGTCTCTCCGGCATGCCGATCGCGATCGGGATCGCCATCACCCGCTACCGCCTGTACGAGATCGATCGGCTCATCAACCGCACGCTGGTGTACAGCGCGCTGACCGCCATCCTGGCGGGGGTCTTCACGGCTGGCATCGGGCTCGCGCAGCGGCTCTTCGTTGGCGTCACCGGCGAGACGTCCGATGCCGCCATCGTGCTCACCACGCTGGTCGTGGCGACTCTCTATGCGCCCCTTCGCAAGTGGCTCGAATCGTTCGTCGATCGACGATTCAAGTACGACGAGCTCCGCTTCGGTGCATACCGCAGCGAGCTGAAGCAGCTGTTGAGCCTGGTCGATCCCGGGCAGGCGGGAGAACGCCTCGCGAGGGAGGCTGTGCAGGAGCTCAGAGCAACCGGTGGCGCGGTGGTCGACGCGAACGACCGGCCGGCCGCCACGTCCGGCGACTGGCCGCAGCCGACCGCCGTGCGCATCCCCATCCCCGGCGGCGACCGAGGCCTGGCCGCGCTACTGGTCGGTGCTCGCAGGGACGGCCGGCCCCACGATCCACGTTCGATCGCCGAGCTGGCCGAGGTGGCCACGCTCGTCGGCAACGCCGCTCGCCTGAAAGGGCCAACCCGCCGCCACGACGGCTAGCCGTCGTGAGCCCACGACACCAAGCCGAGCAGCCGGGCCATCAGGAGCGCCCACACGGGCACGACGATCAGGAAGCCGATGCCGCCCAGGGTGGCCAGCCCGCTCTCCACGCCGCCACGCAGCAGGCCTGCGGCAAAGACCACGGCCGCCAGCCCGGCGAGCACGCCGAGCCAGCGTTCCTGGCCCAGCCAGCGCCCCGCCAGCAGGTTTGCCCCGGACATCCACAGGCCGATGTAGCCGAGCGCCACGCTCGCGATCGCAAAGGCCCCGACGGCGGGTGCCCGCCAGTCGATCTCCGCAACCCCGGCGAGCTGGAACACCTGGATCCCACACCAGGTCAGCACCGATCCCCAGCCGAGCGTCTGGGCCAGGACCGCGAGCGGCGTCGGCGTCAGGCCACCCAGCTCGTAGAAGGAGAGCATCAGCGGCGCAAGCGCGGCGATCAGCACCAGCAGGGCGAGGTCATTCAGCGTCTCCCACGGCTGCCCGCCTCCCATCGAAAGGCCGGCGGTGACCAGCGCCACCACGCCAGAGACGGCGGCTACGTAGCCGGCCACCGAACCGATACGCGTGATGCGCTGCGCGCGACTCATCCGGGTGAACCTAGCCCGGCCCGGCGGCGGGGTCAACATGATCCCCTAGAGACCGGCTGCTACCCTCTCCCCCATGGCTGATTACTCGGTCAACAGGCGCGCGGTGGACCTTGCTCGGAAGCTCAGGCTGCTGCAGCACCTCGATCGGGTCAGCGGGGTCAACGACGTGCGGAGGGAGACGTGAGCCAGGCGCCGATTACCCTGCCTTCCCCGGTGGCCGGGATCATCCATGACCAGTCGTGGGAGCGCCCTCCCGGCAATACCGACTGGCAGCTCACCAAGAATGCTGCGCAGCACTCCGTGGGGGGTCGTGCAAAGGCGATCGACCTCGGCGACCGTGACATCGATCGGGACAACTGCCACGCGATGATCAGCGGAAAGGTCGTCCAGCATCGGGCGCGGGATGGCGTGCTCACCATTGAGTCCTTCGACGGAACCTGGCGGGTCGTCAACGCGCACCTCGCCATCGACGCGGTCTGGGAGGCCCATCCGCTGGGCAGCACCGTCGGGGTCGGCGAGGTGATCGGTCACGTGTCAAACACCTTCCCGCCCCCAACGATTCTCAAGGCGCACTGGCATGGCCAGGTAGGTCACAAGCTCGACGGCACGTTGACGTGGCAGGACCCATGGCCATTGCTGGCGATCAACCAGTTCGCGGTCCTCAACGGAGCCCACAGCAATATCCGCCTGGGGCCAAGCACGTCGGCCGAGATCTTTGCGACCAGCAAGGCCGATGGCATCCATCGAGCGGGGGTCAAGGTCGCCGAGCTATCCGCCCGGATGCCGGTCGGCCAACCACCGATGACCGTCGGCGATGGACTGGTCTGGGTCAAGGCCTCGCTGAACGACCAGGTGGTCTTCATCTTCAAGAACCTCGTCCACTTCGACCTCTGAAGCTGATGACCGAGCCGATGCAGACCAGGAAGTTCACCAGCTTTTCGGAGGCCGATCTCTTCGCCCGCCAGGTCTCGGCGCGGCTGCACACCGACCGGCCAGCAGCCGACGTCCAGGTCGCCTGGCTGTCCGACTACGACTCGGCAACGCGAATCGGCCTGCGGATCGCCGCGCTCGATCGAGAGCTGCGGCGCAGCGCCGGCGCGGGACCGCTGACGGCTCCGCCCCCGTTGCTCCCGGGCCTGGACAAGGGCGGCCTTGCCTTCCGCGAGGGCGCTCCAGGCT
>JALYNS010000022.1 GCA_030773035.1 Chloroflexota bacterium | reverse complement strand
CTTCTTGTCTAGGAGCGCGTAGCGGCCACGCGGGCCGAGGGTGACCTTGACGGCATCGGCCAGCTTGTCGACCCCGCGCTTGAGCGCGCGTCGTGCCTCCTCGTCGAACAGGAGCTGCTTTGCCACGATGTTGTTCGTCCTCCTGAATGTTCCGCCGGTCGAGCCGGTCGGGGTTCGTTACTCGATGACTGCCAGGACGTCCTTCTGGGAGAGGATCAGAAGCTCCTCGTCGTCCAGCTTGAACTCCGTGCCGGCGTACTTCTGGAAGAGGACCTTCTGGCCCTCGCTGACCTCCATCGGCTCGCGCGACCCATCATCGAGGGTGCGTCCCGGGCCGACCGCCAGGATCTTCCCCTCCTGGGGACGCTCCTTGACCGTGTCAGGCAGGACGATGCCGCTCTTGGTCATCTCCTCGCGGGCGCTGGGCTTGACGACCAGCCGGTCGCCGAGGGGAATGAGCTTGGCCTTCGTTTCGACCTTCGTTGCGACCTTGGTGGCCATGTGCGGGTGATGCCTCCACTACCGATGATGCGCAAGTGAACGTGCGGCGTTGTGCGTCGCAGTGGGAGTGCCGGCAGGGCCGATGCGACCGGAATGCTGGCACTCAACCGCTGAGAGTGCTAACTCACTGTAGCGCCCCCGCGCGGGCCCTGTCAAGGACGCTCGCGCACGACGCTGCTCATCGCTGGAGCAGGTACAGGCCGATGAGCACCGAGGCATTGAAGGCCCAGTGGCAGGCCAGCGGCGCGAGGAGACTTCCGGTGCGGATGCGCAGGTAGGCGAACAGCAAGCCACCGAGGGCGACGACGACGAATCCACCGATGATTCCCAGGGCCATGGTCCAGGTGGTCCGCGCGAGGCTGGTCTGCCCCACCGTGTGCACGATGATCAGGCCGTGCCACAGGGCAAAGGGAATGGCCGACAGCAGCGCCGCTCGCCCATCGGCGTAGCGTCGCCGCAGCAGGGCAAGCAGCACGCCCCGGAAGGAGAGCTCCTCGGGCAGCACGGTCGCGAGCGGCACCCAGAGCAGGGCGCGCGCGAACACCTCGCCGACCGACATGGTGGCGAATGGTTCGTACTGCACCGGGCCGTCAACCACGGGACCGATGCGCACGATCACCACCGCCCCCGCGGCCACGACAGCCGCGACCGCCAGTCCGATCGCCGCGCTGCGGGCGGCCCCGTGCCGCGTGAGTCCCAGCTCGGCCAGCGTCAGACTGCAGCGACCCGACCAGGCGATCATGGCCGTGACGAGGATCGCCGCGATGGTCAGCGCCGCCGGGACGGAGATGAAGAGCTCTCCGCCGGTGATCAGGGTGGCGACGTTCTCGTAGACCACGAGGAACGCGGCCAGGACGAGGAGAGTCGGTGCGCTGACGCCCGCCTGAAGGCCAGGCCTACCTGCTGGCACGTTCATTCCCCGACCCACCAGCGGCCGGGTCGCCGATCAGGCGTCGGTACGCGTCCGCCGCGCTCGCGGCGATCACCTCGGGCGTCGTCCCTCGCAGTCGCGCCAGCTCGGCCGCGACCCGCAGCGCGGTGGTCGGCTCGTTGCGCTGCTCCGTGCCGCCCGGCGCCAGCCAGGGAGAATCCGTCTCGACCAGGAAGGCCCCCTCAGGGAGTGCCGCTGCGGCCGCCCGCGGCCCGTGCGCCGACGAGAAGCTGACCGGCAGGGCGAAGCTGATCAGGTAGCCCGCGGCGCTCAGCGCGACGGCCAGCTCCGCATCGCCGGAGAAGCAGTGGAGGATGCCGCGGAGCTCCCGCCCGACGGGGCCGGGCCAGGCCGTCAGCGCCGCGAGCACCTCGACGTGCGCCTCGCGGTCGTGAACGAGCACCGGCTTGCCGGCCGCCGCCGCGATCTCAAGCTGCCGGCCAAGCGCCGCCTGCTGCTCCGCCCGGGGCGACAGGTTGCGATGGAAGTCGAGCCCGATCTCCCCCACCGCCACGACCCGCGGGTGCGCAACGAGGGTGGCCAGCTCGTCCCAGTCGGCGCTCGAGGGAGCCGCGGCGTAGTGGGGATGGACCCCGACCGCGGCGTCGATGAGCCCTGGATGCGCCTCGGCCAGCGCGATCGCCGCTCGCGAGGAGATGAGGTCGTAGCCCGGGACGAGGATGCGCTCGATCCCCGCCTCCACGGCCCGTTTGATGACCGCTTCGCGATCGGCGTCGAAGGCCGGGTCCTGGAGGTGGCAGTGCGAGTCGATCAGGCCGGGCAGGTGGGCCGGCGCGCGACTGCGGCTCAGGGCGCGCCCCCGGGCTCCGCCGGATCGTCGGGGGGCAGCTCCACGCGCGGGAAGAGCGGCCGTGCCTCGTCCGTGGTCCAGCCATCGGGCACGGCGCCCCAGCCGAGCAGCCCTTCGAGGCCTGGCCCGCCGCTGCCCCGCCCGTCGTACGGGGCGGGGACGCCGAGCTGGGAGTGCAGCGCCGCCGCCGTCGACGGGGTGAATGGCGCCATCAGGTGGCCCAGGATGCGGCACGTCTCACCCAGTGCGGCGAGGATCGCGCCGACCCTGGCCGAGTCCCCCTCCTTGTGACGGGCCCACGGCGCCTGTGACTCGGCATAGCCGTTGGCGGCGCGGGTCAGCTCCATCACGGCGACAAGCGCCTCGTCCAGGTGGTGACGGCCCATGGCCGCGTGATAGGCCTCGACCGCCACGCTTGCGGCGCCGCGCAGCTGGTCGTCGGCCGAGGCCACAGAGCCAGCCAGCGGCGGCAGCTTCCCGGCCAGGTAACGCGCGCTCATGCTGACCGTGCGGTTGATCAGATTTCCCAGGTCATTGGCCAGGTCGGCGTTGTATCGGCGCACGAGCCCCTCGAAGGTGATGTCGCCGTCGCGGTCAAAGGGGATCTCGCGCAGGACGAGGTAGCGGATGCCGTCGACCCCGAACAGGCGCACCGCCTCGTCCGGATCGAGGATGTTGCCGCGCGTCTTCGACATCTTCTCGCCCTTGAGCAGCATGAAGCCATGGGCGAAGACCTGGCGCGGCAGCGGTAGCCCGGCGCTCATCAGCATCGCCGGCCAGTAGAGGCAGTGGAAGCGGGTGATGTTCTTGCCGATGACGTGCAGGTCGGCCGGCCAGAATCGGGCGAACGAGTCCGGATCGTCGGGGAATCCGGCTCCGGTCACGTAGTTGGTCAGCGCGTCGAACCAGACGTAGATCCGATGCGCCTCGTCGCCGGGGAACGGGATCCCCCAGCTGGAGCCGGCCCGGCTGACGGAGAAATCGGTCAGGCCATCGCGCAGCCAGCCGAGCACCTCGTTGCGGAAGTGCTCCGGCTCGCAGAACGAGGGATTCTCGCGGTAGAGCTGCTCGAGCGCGCCCTGGTAGCGCGACAGGCGGAAGAAGTAGTTCTCCTCCTCCAGCCACTGCAGCTCCAGGGTCGGGTGGTCGGGACAGCGGCCGTCGACCAGCTGGGCATCGGTCTTGAACTCGTTGTCACCGGTGCAGTACCAGCCCGCATACACCCCCTTGTAGATGTCGCCGGCAGCCTGGGCGCGGCGCACCATCTCGCTCGAGGCGGCCAGGTGATCGGCGTCGGTGGTGCGGATGAAGCGGTCGTAGCTGATCTCGAACCGATCGAAGGCGGCTCGCCAGGCCGCGGCCCACTCATCGACGAGCGGACGCGGCTGGGTGCCTCGCTCATGCGCCAGCCGCTCGACCTGGGCCGAGTGCTCGTCCATCCCGGTCAGGAAGCGCGTCTCGGCCCCCTGCAGGCGGTGGTAGCGCACGATCGCGTCCGAGCCGATCGCCTCGAACAGCGAATGCAGCGGCGGTCCCGGGCTGGGATAGAAGATTGCGGTGGTCAGGTAGTAATGGTCGGTCGTGCTCAGTGCTTGCGGCCCTTTGGCCAGTACAGCTCCTTGCGCACCTGCTCGGGCGGGAAGCCGCGTGCCAGCGCCATCTCCTCCACGGCCGAGATCATCTCCGGGTTGCCGCACAGGTAGATGGTGGCGTTGTCGGGGGAGAGGCCGTGGGCGTCGAGCTGGCTCGGAACGATCGTCTCGACCCGGCCGGTGAGGCCGTGCCAGTCGGGGCATTGGAGCGGCCGCGAGACGGTGCCGGCATAGCGCAGCGGGAAGCTGCCGGCGGCGACGAGGGCTTCCAGCTCGTCGCGCCAGGCCAGGTCGTGGTCATGGCTGACGCCATGCAACAGGACCAGGTCGCGCATCTCACCGCGGTCCTGCAACGTGTCGAGCATGCTCATGTAGGGGGCGAGGCCCGTCCCGCTGGCCACCAGCAGGCCGATGCGGCCGTCGTCCTGGAGCTGGAACCGGCCCTTGGCGCCCTTGATGTTGATGGGGTCGCCGACCTTGAGCTCCCAGAGCAGCGGAGTGAACTCGCCGGCGAGCACCAGGCGGATGAAGAACTCGTACTCGCTCGTGCTTTCGGCCGAGGAGGAGATCGACATCGGGCGCTGCACGAGCTTGCCCTCCGGTCCCATCAGCCCCAGCGTGGCGTACTGGCCTGGATTGAAGGGGAAGGGTGCCTCGAGGGCCTCGACGCCCACGATGGCGAGCCCCTCGGCGATCTCGTCCCAGCGGCTCAGCCGCCCGTTGTACGGGTAGTCGGTACTCATCTGCGCGCGGTCCTTCGGCTCACCGGCCGCGGCGAGCGGCCGAACTCGGGCTCGGAAGGGGCCAAGTATACCGATGGGCACCTTGCCAGCCGCCGCTCCATGCTCGACAGTTCGCGCGTGTCATCGCCCGCTGAGCCGCGCAGCCTGAACGTGGCCGGCCTGCGCCTGCCGCTGCGCGAGACGACGGTTGCGCTGGTCACAACCTTCGTGCTGCTGATCGACTACTACCACCCACTGGCGCTGCTCAACTGGCCAATCGGACCGGCCGCCTCGACCGGGATCGAGCGGATTGGCCTCTTCCTGGTCGTGCCGCTGGTCGCGCTGCTCGTGCTCGGCGAGCGTCCATCGGCCTATGGCCTGCGCATCGGAGAGTGGCGGGTTGGCCTGGCGGTGGGGATCGGCCTGGCGCTGCTGGTCACCCCGGTCGTGATCATCTCCGCTGGCCTCCCCGATTTCCGGCTCTACTACGGCCTGCAGGAGACGAGTCCGCTCGCGATCCTGGGGCGCACCCTGGACGTCGGCGCGGCCGAGTTCCTCTTCCGCGGCTTCCTGATGTGGACCCTGATCCGCGTGGCCGGCCCGGTGGGCGTTGTGCTCGCGACCTTCCCATTTGTCTTCACCCACCTCGGCAAGCCGGAGCTGGAGACGCTCTCCACCTTCTTCGGGGGCCTGGGCTTTGGATGGCTGGCCTGGCGCACCAAATCGGTGCTGTACGGCGCCCTGCTGCACGCCTACGTCATCAACCTGGTGGTGCTCGCCGCCCACGGCTGAGCTCATGGCCAGGGACGCTGGGGAAGGTGGTCAGCTGCGGCCCTCGTGCAGCATGGCGACCGTCCTGGCGATGCGCCTCTCCCGGGTCTCGGGGGCCTTGGCAGCCGCGATCGGCTCCACCAGCCGGCGCTTGTTGCTGTACGACAGCGCATCGAAGGTCCTCCGGGCGGCTGCGTCACGATGGAGGGCGGCCGCGAGGTCTGATGGAACGGTCACCACTCGTGGCTCGGTGTCCAGCTCGAGGTCGACGTCCAGGTCGTCGCCAGCTGCGACGCCTGCGGCCTCCCGCACCTGCGCGCTGACCCCAATCATGAAGCGGCCCCCGACCGTTGCCACGCTGCTGCGATAGGTGTAGCCCTTCAGCGTGACCTTGACCGCAGGCTTGCGGCTCGGCCCCAGGGCGGCGACAACCTCGTTCGGCACGTGGATGCCGGCGGCGGTTTTGCCAGCACCCTCGATCGTGGCGCGGAACTTCATTGTGGGGAGTATCGCACTCCCATCGTGATCCCGATGGGGACGATCCGGGCTGGCTGAACGGTCGCGCCCGCGCCTCCACTAGACTCCGCAGTCGTGCGGCTTCCACCGTCTTTCGACGTCCTCCACGAGCGGAACTTTGCCCGCTACCTCGCGGCGGTCACGGTCTCCAACCTCGGCTCGGGCATGGCGATGGTGGCGCTCGCCTTTGCGGTGCTCGAGTTCGGCGGCGCCATCGACCTCGGGATCGTGCTGCTCGCC
>JALYNS010000021.1 GCA_030773035.1 Chloroflexota bacterium | reverse complement strand
CCTCTGAATAGGCCAGCCCCGCCGCCTGCGCCCCGATCGGGAACGACTCGCTGATTCCATCGAAGGCCAGCAGCCCCCCGCCGTCCGCAGCCGCTCGCACGGTTGCCGCCTGTGAGCTGGCCGACTGCTCCTCGGACCAGACCGCGAAGCCCTCGTTGAACCAGGTGGCCGGCCCATGGAACGGGTTGGTGGTGGCATCGTTGAAGACGACGTGAGTCACCTCGTGGGCGACGGTCGTCTCAAGGTAGTTGGTCGATCCCCCGCCGAGCCACATGAAGACGGTGCGCAGGTTCGGGTAGGTCGCCGCACCGGTCCATTCGCGAGCTCCCGGGCCGAGCGCCCCGAAGAACTCGTCGCGCGAGTCGTAGACGAAGATGTCGATCGGACCGGCCAGCTCGTGGCCGAGCAGCGTCTCGGCCGTCGCAGCGGCGTCCGCGCTGATCTGTCCGAAGTGGCGCGCCTGCGCCTCCGCGCCGCCGTACCAGTGCACGGTCGCGTCCCCAACCCGCGCGCTGTGCCAGTCCAGGCCGGGTCGGTCGTCGTCGTACAGCAGGCTCTTCTCCGGGCTGAGGGTCACCAACCCTCCATCGGTCGCGCGCCAGCGATAGGTGACCGCGGTGTTGGGCGTGAGGGGCCGGGCGGCGGCGTCCCACACGTACTCTGCGCTGCTTGGCCCGGGATCGACCGGGGCCACCACGGTCGAGTCCGACCCGGCGAAGCGCAGCAGCAGCTCGAGCTGGTCGGGCGAGCCGCCGGGGAGCTGGACGGTGAAGCCCATCTGCTCGCCGTAGGTCGCGTCGCCGGTCATCGCTCCGAAGCCGGCGAAGGCGGCCGTCGCCGATGGCCAGGCCAGGGCGGCGGCGAGCATCAGGAGCATCGCCAGGCGCGAGGCGCGGGGGGCTACTCGGCCCACGACACCCTCCCCAGGTCGAGCAGGCCGGTGGTCAGGTTGCCGAGCCCGCGCAGGCCGGGACGCACCAGCCACCAGCCGGCCCCGTAGGCCCACGGGATCACCGGCGCCTCGGCGTCGACCCACGCGTCGACGGCCCGGTAGGCGGTCGCCTGCTCTGCCTGGGTGGTGGCGGCCGAGGCGGCCTCGAGCAGCCGCACGAACTCCGGATCGTCCCAGTGGCCGTAGTTGCTGGTGGCATCGGGCAGGAGGAGGAGGCTGTAGAGGGCGTAGGGCGAGGGGTAGTCGGCGATCCAGTTGATGGTGAAGACCTGGGGCGGGTCGATCACCAGCGCCCGCAGGTAGTCGCGGAACTCCATCGTCTCGACCGCCATAGTGACCCCGAGCACCTCCTCCCAGGTGGTCACCGCCGGCGAGACCCCGAGCCCGGAGCCGTTGACCGTGATCGTCCCGAGCAGCGACCGATCCCGATATCCGGCCTCATCGAGGAGCCGATTGGCGACGCGCCGATCGGTCTCCTGATCGTCCTCCAGCCCGTCCGGCCAGAGCGCGGGCGGCACCAGGCTGGAAGCGGGCGTGCCGCTGCTCCCTTCAGCGTTGGCCACCAGCCGCGGGCGATCGAGCGCCAGCGCAAACGCGCGGCGGACGCGGGCATCGTCGAATGGCGGCTGGGTCGTGTCGAATCCGAAGTACTGCACCCCCAGCGAGGCAGACCGATGCAGCGCCGACCCGAGGTCGCGATCGTAGGTGATCCAGGCGGCGTCGTTGGAGCCGACGCCGGTGAGGTCGACCTGGTCGTCGGCGAAGGCCGTCACCGAGTCGCCCGGCAGGTCGGTGATCCAGCGGATCTCCGCGATCGGTGGCGGCCCGGCCACGTAGCGCTCGTTGGCGCGCAGGATCAGGTCGGTCCCGTCCGTCCCATCGGCCACGTATGGCCCGGACCCGATGAAGGAGTCCGTCGACTGCCAGGAGTCGTTGCTCCCCCCTGCGCCCCGGGGCACCACGAAGGCGGTTGGGGTGGCAATCATCGCGGTGAAATAGGCGGCCGGGTGGTTGAGGCTCACCACCAGCCGGCGGGCGTCGGGCGCCTCGATGGCGACCCCATCCTCGGGGCCTCCGGCCAGGCGCTCGCCGGCGCCCCGGATGATGCTGAGCACGTCCGGCGCCGTGGATTGCGTGGCCGGGTCCAGGATGCGCAGCCACGAACGACGGACATCGGTTGCCTCGAGCGGGCTGCCGTCGCTGAAGGTCAGCCCCGATCGCAGCTGGAAGGTGTAGGTCCGCCCGTCAGCGCTGAGGGACCACGATTCGGCCAGCGACGCGTACGGTCGCCCCTCCTCGTCGAGGCGGGTCAGGCCGGCGTATAGCTGGAGCAGGAACTGGACGTCGCCGGCGCTATCGATGAAGGCCGGGTCCAGGGTCGCCGGCTCGCCGCGGACGTAGCGCAACACCGGCCCGGCTGCGGCGGCGGGATGCGCCGGCAGCGACGAGGTGAAGGCCAGGAGGATGGCCGCGAAGCCTGCGACAAGGCGCGGCAGCCGGCCCCGCGAGGTCAGGCGGCGCATGCGCGGCTAGTATACGGGCCCGTGCAGCCGACCCACGATCACCGATTTCGGCCGCAGCCGGCCGGCAGCCTGACCATCCGCCAGTTTGTCGAATCGCTGCGCAGGTGGACACCCGAGATGCGCCAGGTGGCGCAGATCGCCCTGACCCGATCCGAGCCCGAGCGGCAGGCCTACCTGCAGGCCTTCCACACCCGCCACCACGAGCGCGAGCCCAAGCCGATCGACTCCTTCGTGCGCTGGGCCTACTCCGACCCGCGCCTCGACCACGTCCCGGCGCTGCTGGCCGAGCTGGAACGCACCGAGGCCGAATACAGTGGCTCACTCGATCACGAGGCCGATGTCCTGGTCCGGACGCGGGCGCATGGCAAGACCCCCGCGCAACGCGTGCGCGACTACCTCGCCCTCCTCGCGATGGAGGGCAGCGAGCCGGTTCGCGCCGCGATCGCCGGCCTCCTGCCGCCCGGGACCTCCGATGCCGCCGTGGTGGCCACCGTGCGCCAGATGCGTCGCCGATGGCTGGAGCTCTTCGGGGACGACCCCTTCTTTGCCGAGGACTGAGGTCCGATGAAGCGCCTGCCCCGTTCGGTCGCCGCGGCCGTGCTGCTGGGGGTGGCCATCGGCGTGATGATGCCCTCGGGCGTGGCGGCCCACGCGGAGCTGGTGACCTCGAACCCCGCCGCCAACGCGAGCCTGCTCGAGTCGCCGAAGTCGATCTCGATGACCTTCAGCGAGGCGATCGACGCGACCACGACCTCGATCCTGCTGCTCGACGACCGTCAGCGAGCGGTCGACGGCCTGGGCGAGGTCAGCGTGGATGCCAGCGGCCTGGTGGCGACGGTCAGCGTCCCGCCGCTCGACCCCGGCGTGTACACCGTCAGCTACCGCGTCACCTCCGCCGTGGACGGGCACGTCAGCGCGGGGATCTGGGCATTCCTGGTCGACCCCACCGGGGCGCAGCCGCCTCCCACGGTCGCTCCCGAGAGCACCTCCCCTTCCGCTGATGCGATCACCATCACAGCCCGGTGGCTGGCGCTTGCCGCGGGCCTTGCGGTGCTGGGGCTGGCCCTTTTCTGGATCGTCTCTGCGCGTCCCTCGCTTGCCGAGATGCACGAGGTGCCCGGCGGACCGGTGGCGCCATGGGGGGCCATCGCCATCGCGGCGGCCATCGCCTTCGGGGCGCTGGCGGCCTACCTCACCCTTGCGGCGCGCCCGTTCGTGGAGGCGAGCGCCGGACACCCCGGCCACGGAGGCGTCGGCGCCTTCCCGCTCGACTTCGCTGCCCCGTTCGGGGGCACGCCGTTCGCCACCGCGATGCGCGTGGCCGAGGTGGGGGCTGGGGCAGCCTTCCTGCTCGCCATCGGGCGCTACTTCGCGCTCGATGAGGCGCGCCGACGCGGTGCCGCCGAGAAGCGCGACCGCGACCCGGCCTTCCTGGGACTGCTGGGGGTCGCCGCGGCCGTCTCCCTCGCCGGCAGCAGCCTGGCCGGCCACGCCGCGGCGAGCGGCGGCCTCCTCTTCGCCGGCGTCGACTGGCTCCACCTGCTGGCCGTGGCTGCCTGGGTCGGCACGCTGCCCGGGCTGTTGCTGCTTGCGCGACGCGCACGCCGGCTGGCGGCCGATGGTGGGCCGCTGCTCGGTGCCGCCCTCCGCCGCCATTCGCGGCTCGCCATGGCGGCTGCCCCGATCGTGGCCTTGACCGGGATCGCCAACTCCCCCCTCGTGCTCGGCGACGCGCGTGGACTGATCGCGAGCGACTACGGCAACGTGCTGCTTGCCAAGGTGGTGCTGTTCGGAGTGGCGGTGGCGATCGGGTCCGCCAACTTCTTCCTCATCCGGGGCGGCGCGTTCCGGCGAACCCTGCCCCTCATCGGCGTCGAGCTGGCGATCGGCGTGCTGGCCGTGCTGGCGGCCTCGAGCCTCGTCACGACCCAGCCGGCCGCCGGCCGCGTGCCGGTCCTGACCCGCTCGGCGATGGGGACGCTGCACCTGTACGGCACCGTCGGCGCGTCCACCGTGCACGCCGCCG
>JALYNS010000020.1 GCA_030773035.1 Chloroflexota bacterium | reverse complement strand
TCCGGAGGCCCGGCGCTGCGCTCCTGACCGAGACCATCGCGGCGATCGTGTCCGCGCTGCTCGGATCAGTATGGGGGCTCGACACGGTGGCGTCAGGGATCATGCAGGGGGCCGGCGCGGAGCTGGTGTTCGCGCTGACCCTGTATCGATCGTTCGGCCCCGTCACGGCGGTGATCGCAGGAGCGGGTGCGGCCGTTGGCGAGTGGTTGCACGACATGGCCTTCTACTACCCCGGGGTCGCGCTTGATGTCCAGCTCGCCTACGGCGCCTTCATGGTCATCAGCGCGGCGATCATCGCCGGGCTCGGGGGCTGGCTGCTGGTACGCGCCCTGGCACGCAGCGGGGTGCTGAGCGCCTTCCCGGCGGGGCGCGAGCAGCCGGAGGTCTGACGCACTGACCGCGCCGGTCGCCATCGAGGCGCGCGGCTGGGGCTGGCGCCACGCCGGGCGCAAGGCCTGGGCGCTGCGCGGCGTCGACCTGCGCATCGAGCCGGGCGAGCGGGTGATGCTGCTCGGCGCATCGGGATCGGGGAAGTCGACGCTGCTGGCCGCGCTGGCCGGGCTCCTCGAGGGGGGCGATTCGGAGGGTGAGCTCCGAATTGATGGGCTCGACCCGCGAACGACGCGCGAGCGGATTGGCATCGTCTTCCAGGACCCCGAGGCGCAGCTGGTCATGGCCCATGCCGGGGACGAGGTCGCCTTCGGGCTCGAAAACCGATGCGTCCCGGCCGACGAGATCTGGCCGCGTGTTGACCGGGCGCTGGCGGAGGTTGGCTTCGCCCACGGCCGGGATCGGCCCACGGATGCGCTCTCCGGTGGCGAGCAGCAGCGCCTGGCGCTGGCCGGTGCCATCGCGCTGCGACCGAGGCTGCTGCTCCTCGATGAGCCAACCGCCAACCTCGATCCGGACGGTGCGAAGCTGGTACGCCACTCCCTCCGCCGCGTGTTGGAGGGCCGTCGGCGGACGTTGGTCCTGGTCGAGCACCGTGTGACCGAGGCGCTGCCCCTCGTGGACCGGGTCGTGGTGTTGGAGGCCGGCGGAGGGGTGATCGCCGACGGACCCCCGGCCGACGTCTTCGCCCGCGACGGCGATCGGCTGGCTGCCGCCGGGGTCTGGGTACCGGACCATCCGTTGCCAACCCTCGTTCGCCGCAATCGCCCGACTCCCCAGCCGATGCTGGAGGCCAACCAGGCTGGTTACGGATTTCACGGCGAGCCTCGGCTGGCGGTCGGGCCTCTTGATCTGCAGATCCGGGCCGCCGAGGCGCTGGCGGTGGTGGGGCCGAACGGATCGGGCAAGTCGACGCTGGCGCTTCTGCTCGGCGGTTTGCTGCGTCCGACCATCGGCACCGTGCGCCCGGGGGCGGCGCTGGCTCAGCCCGACCCCCAGCCGCTCTGGCGTTGGCCGGCGCGGGCGCTCGCGCGGCGGATCGGATCGGTCTTTCAGGATCCTGAGCACCAGTTCCTGACCGGCCGGGTGGTCGACGAGCTGACCCTCGCCACGATGCGATCCGGCCTCTCCGCTGCCGATGCCCGCCGGCGGGCCGGCGCGATGCTGACGCGACTCCACCTCGCCCCCCTGGCCCACGCGAACCCGTTCACCCTCTCCGGGGGCGAGAAGCGGCGCCTGTCGGTTGCCACAGCCCTGGTCGTGGAGCCATCAGTCCTGATCCTGGATGAGCCGACCTTTGGACAGGACCGGCGAACCGCGATCGAGCTGCTCCATCTGCTTGCCGCCATGCGCGACGCCGGCATGGCGATCTGCCTGGTCACCCACGACGCCGCATTTGCCACGGCGCTGGCCGACCGTGCCGTGCGCCTGGGGGCCCCCGTGGGCGAGGTGGCGCGGTGAGACGGTTCGTGCCGCTGCGGCCCGCTCCCAGAGCGCCCTTGGCCCGCGCCAACCCGGTTGCCAAGCTCGGCGCCGCTGCGATTCTGATGGCGGGCCTCTTCCTGTCGCACGGCCCGCTGGCGCCCGCCCTGGTGCTGGCCGTGCTCCTGGCGAGCGTCCCATTCACCGGCCTGTCGCCGAGGGACCTGCTTGCGCGAACGTGGCCGCTGCTGCTCGCGGCGCTCGCGGTGGCCGTCCTCAACGTCCTGCTGGCGCCGGGGACCCGGGAGGGGCCAGATGTCGTGCACGGACTGTCCCTGGGGCTCCGCCTGCTGGGGATTGCCCTGTCCGGAGTGCTCGCCATCGCCAGCACCGACCCGACCGACCTGGCCGATGCCCTCCAGCAGCAGACGCGCCTCTCGCCGCGGCTGGCAATCGGCGTCCTGGCCGCCGTTCGGATGCTGCCGATGCTCGCGGTCGAATGGCAGATCCTGGGCATGGCGCGCCGCGCACGCGGGGTGAGCGGCGGCCGATCGCCCGTCGCCGCGGTCCGGCTCGCCTTCGGGATGCTGCTGGCGCTGCTCGTCGGCGCGGTGCGCCGCGCGACGAGGCTGGCGACCGCCATGGAGGCTCGCGGCTTCGGCATCGCCCCTTGCCGCACCATCGCCCGCCCGCAGCAGATGCGCCCGGCCGACTGGTGGCTGCTGGCCGGCGCCGTGGTGCTCGGCGCGCTTGCAGGGGTGATCGGCCTCGTCGGCTAGTCATCCCGAGCGCGGTGTACCCTCGTGGCATGCCCCGCTCGGAGCAGCTCAGCGTCCGCGCCGGTGACGCCAACCTGGCGGGGACGCTGCTCCTGCCCGACGCCCCGCCGCCCGATGATCGGCGTGGCCGCTACCCGAATGTTCTCCTGCTTCCCTCGTGGCTCCCGCGCGACCGGGACGGGGCCTACGACCGGATCGGTCACCCCGACTGGTTTGCCCCCGGGCCGATGGCACCGGGTCTTCTGGCCCGCCTGGCGGGGGCGCTTGCCGCCCGCGGCATCGCCTCGCTGCGCGTCGACCCGCGCGGCTGCGGCCGCTCCGACGGGGCCTGGGAGGCGGTCACCCTCTTCACCAGGATCGATGACGCTCGGGACATGCTGGCGGCCATGCGCGGGCACCACGAGCTCGACCTGCGGCGCGCAGGCCTCGTCGGGCACGGGGAGGGGGCGGGGATCGCCCTTGCCGTCGCCATCGGGGATCCCGCCGTCTCGGCCCTGACCCTGATCGGTGCATCAGCTCGGTCGTGGCGCGACACGCTGCGGCGTGGCGCCGCGAGCCGCGGTCGCGACGGGACGGACCACCACCACGCGATCGTGGCCGCCATCGACCGCTGGAGCGAGGACCTGATCGAGCGCGCGGAGCGGCGCGAGGCGAGCCTTACCCTGCCGCTGCGCCGCGGCCTCTCGGTGACCCTCTCGCTGCCCGCCTTCGAGCAGGCGATCCACACCCCGCCGCTGGCGCTGGCAACGATGCTGCATCGGTCCGTCACGCTGGTGCACGGGAGCGCGGACGCCTGGAGCGACCCGGAGGAGTCGACGCTGCTGGCCGCCTCGCTGATCAGTGCCGGGGAGGCACCCGGGGTGAGGCAGATCCCAGGCGCCGGCCACGACCTGTCGGAGGCGGGCGACGAGCTGATCGGGGAGCTGGCGGAGGACCTCGGGGCACGCCTTCTGCCGCGCGATCTGCCCCCGGCGCTGGTCGCGATCGAGGAGATGGGGTGAGGTACGATGCGAGCATGACGCGACCCAACGTCGGCGATCCGGTGCCGACCTTCGAGATGACCGCCGACGACGGATCGGTCGTCTCGAGCGAGGGCCTGCTGGGGACCCGCTACATCCTCTATTTCTACCCTGCGGACGACACCCCGGGCTGCACGCGACAGGCCTGCTCGATGCGCGACAACTTCGGGCGCGTGACGGCCACCGGGGTGCAGGTGTACGGCGTCTCCCCGAACTCCGTGGCGAGCCACGTCAAGTTCCGCGAGAAGTACGGCCTGCCGTTTCGCCTCCTTTCCGACAAGGGGCACGCGGTGGCCGATGCGTTCGGAACCTGGGTTGAAAAGGGGTTCGCCGGGAAGACCTACATGGGCGTCGAGCGAACCTCGTTCATCATCGGCTCCGATGGGCGGGTCGAGCACGTGCTGCCGCGGGTGAAGGCAGGCGAGCACGTCGACCTGGTGATGGAGCGGCTGGCGGCATGATCTGGATCGGCATTGCGCTCTTCCTGGTGGCCTGGTTCATCGGCCTCCTGCTGAAGGTGGGTGCGCTGGCCAACCTGCTGCTGGTGGTGGCCGCCGTGCTGCTGGTGGTGCAGGTCATCAACGAGCGCAACGAGGGGTCGTGAGCCCAGCCTGGTCCTACCTCGCCTGGCGCTCGCTGCCGCTGCTGCTGCTGCTGGCCTGGTTCCTGGCCCTGATCGGAGGCTTCAGCTTCGGTGGCCTGCTCCATCTGCTGCTGCTGGCCGCGGTGGCGGTCTTTGGCTACCAGCTGTGGAGTGACTC
>JALYNS010000019.1 GCA_030773035.1 Chloroflexota bacterium | reverse complement strand
ACCTGGTGGCGGATGACTCGCCGTACCGCGGCCGCTTCGTGATCAGCACCATCACCGCCGGCAATGAGGTGGGTGACGGCGCGGGCGCCCCGAAGACAGGACCGATCGGCACCATCGCCGAGATTCGACGTGCCGAGCGCTTCGCCGACGGGCGCTGGGCGCTGGTCGTGGTCGGTGCGGAGCGCGTCTCGCTGGGAGCGGTGGATCGGTCCGGGCCGTATGCGCTGGTCGAGGTCGAGCCGCTGCCGGAGTCGCTCGGGGATGCTGCGAAGGCCGGCCTCCTCCTCCCCGAGGTGCAGAAGGCGCTCGACGCGTATCTCGAAACGGTGAAACGCTTTGTGGCCTCCGCGACGTCCGTAGGGCGTGAATCCCAGGAGATCACCGATGTGGCCGCTTCGCTCGACGAAGTCCTGAAACCGATCCGCCTGCCCGACGACCCGCTGGCCGCTAGCTACGCGGTGGCGGGCGTGCTGCAGATCGAGCTGCACCGCAAGCAGCAGCTGCTGGAGCAGCCGGACGGTGCTTCACGCCTGCAAGCCGAGCTCAACCTGCTGCGCCGCGAGTCCCGCCTCCTGGCCGATGGCGCCATGCCACCGGTGAGCCGCGACGACCTGCGATACAACCCCAACTGAACCGATGACCAGGCGCTCCCTCGCCGCCGCGATCGCGGTGCTGGTCCTGCTGAGCGCGTGCAGCGGCACGCCCTCGCCGAGCGGAAGCGCGCAACCGACACCCACGGCCACGCCGTTCGGCACCATCCTGCCGGGTGAGAGTGCCTCGGCGGTCCCGACCGGCCAGGCCAGCCCAATCGCGGCGACCTACACGGTCCTCCCCGGCGACAGCCTCTGGTCCATCTCCCGCGCCTGGGGCACGACGGTGGCCCAGCTCCAGGCCTGGAATGGCGGCGCATATCCGTCACTGCTCACCGATCCGAACACCGTGGAGGCGGGCTGGATCCTGGTCGTGGCAGAGGATCCGGACAGGACGCCGCAGCCAACGGCCACCGCGCCAGCGAGCGGTTGCCGTGCCGGCAATCGCGTCCCAGCCGGGGAGCAGGAGACCCTTGCGACGGTGCCGAATGCTGACCACGGAGTGGCGCTCACGCTCGACATGGGCGGCCGCCTCGACCCGGGGATCGACATCCTCAACTTCTTGATCGCCCAGGGGGTGTGCGCCACCATCTTCCCGACCGGCGCCATGACTCAGACGCCCGAAGGTCAGCGGATCATGGCCATCATCGGGGCGCATCCGGAGCTGTTCGAGATCGGCAACCACACGATGCACCATTGCAATCTGGTGGCCGGCGGCGGCGGCTCGCCCACGACCGCTCCGTGCGCCGGGGTGGAACCGACCGCCGACTTCATCCGCTCAGAGCTGACCGATGCGGCGACCATCCTGCAGCAGTTCTCCGGCCAGGAGCCGACCCCCTACTGGCGGCCACCGTTTGGCGTCACGAACCAGGCCGTGCGCGACGCTGCCGCATCGGTCGGATACACGAAGACCATCATGTGGGACGTCGACACGATTGACTGGAAGCCGATCGCCGACGGCGGTCCCACGGCAGAGCAGATCGCCACGAAGGTGGTGAGCCGGGCGGTCGACGGGTCGATCGTCTTGATGCACCTGGGCGGCTACGAGACGCTCGACGCGCTTGAGATCATGGTGCCGGCCCTGCGCGAGCGCGGCTTCCTGCTGACCACGGTCTCCGACCAGCTGAACTAGGCGACCAGCCTCCGAATCGCGTCAAGCGTCGGTGGGGAAGGCTCGGGCAGGTGCGCCACGCTCGAGGCACGGCGCATCGGCCAGCCCGTGCCGGCGTCGACCGTCGCGTCGTCCACGCCCGGGTGCAGGGCAGCGAGCTCCATCTCCCCGTCCGGGGCGAAGTGGTAGACGCCGAGCTGGGTGACCACCGCGGTCGGTCCGGCGCCCGCCCAGGCCGGGCGCCCGCCGCTCCCGTCGGGCCGGTGATGGCCCGGAGAGGTGACGAAGTCGACCCGCTCCACGAACGAGCGCAGCGACTGGTTCATGACCACGATCACCCGCTGCGCGTTCAGGGCGATCTCGCATGCCCCGCCCGAACCCGGCAGGCGGACCGATGGATGCTCGTACGAGCCGATCACGGTCGTGTTGAGGTTGCCCCAGCGATCGATCTGGGCGGCGCCCAGCATGCCAACCTCGATCCTGCCTCCCTGCAGGAAGCCGCCGAACAGGTCGCGCATGCTCATGGTGGCGGCCGATCCCGAGACCAGCGCCGGGTCGCCGATGCTGTCGGGCAGCCGCGTCGGCCGGGCCCCGATCACCCCCGACTCGTAGATCAGCTCGAGGTCCGGCGCGACCGAGGTGCGCGCGAGGTTGGCGGCGGCGTTCGGAAGCCCGATCCCGACGAAGACGGTGTGCACCCCGGCCAGCTCCGCGGCGGCCGCGGCGATGATCAGCTCGTCCGGAGTCGCGTCGCTCACCGGTAGCTCCCGTAGTCGACGCTCCCCGAGGGGCGCGGCTCGGGGCGCAGCGCCGCGACCGCATCGGATCCCATGCGGTCCGCGTATGCGGCGCGACCGTCGAGGCCGCGCACCCATTCGTCGAGCCACGCCTCGAGCCGGGCCGGGTCGCGGCCGATGGCGTCCCAGTCGCGGTAGAAGCCGTTGTCACGGTCGTAGCAGCCCTGCGCGAAGGAAGGGTGCGCGCCGAACGGCTCGACGCAGACGGCGTCCACGACCGTGCCGGGCAGCAGCGTCCGGTCCGGGTCGTTGCGCACGACCGATGCGTCGACCAGCTCCTCGACCACGGCGATGACGCGTTGCGCGGCGAGGGCAGCCTCGCGCTGAACCCCGACGATGCCCCAGGCCTGGACATTGCCGTCCGCGTCGGCACGCTGGGCATGGATGATCGTGACGTTGGGGTTGAGCGGCGGCACGACCGCGACCTCCTCGCCGTCATAGGGCGACGCGACGCGGCGGATGCGCGGGTTGGCGGCCGCCAGGTCGCTGCCGTCGTACGAGCGCAGCGGGAAGAAGGGGAGGCGGCTGGCGCCGGCGGTGTAGCGCGCCACCATGCCGTGGTGGCTGTACTCCTCGATCTCGAGCTCGCCAGCCTCGATGGCGCGGCGGATGGCGTGCAACGAGCCGACGCCGGGATTGCCGAGCCAGGAGAAGACCAGCTTGGACGCGCATCCCGCCGCCACCAGCTGGTCGTACACGAGGTCGGGCGTGAGCCGCGCGAGGGTCAGGCCCCGCCGGCCCTGGCGGATCACCTCATGGGCCGCCGCGAAGCTGATCAGGTGGGTGAAGCCCTCGATCGCCAGCGTGTCGCCATCGTGGAGGTGGGTTGCGACCGCGTCGCGCAGGGTGGTGACCTTGGACGACATGCCGACCTGGCTAGCTGACCAGGGCCAGGTTCATCCGCCGGTCTCTGCCATCCCCTCGGTCGGGCGAGCCGCGGCGGCGATCGCCTCGCCGAAGACGCGGACCGCGGTGTCGACCGCGGCATCGTCGACGATCAGTGGCGGGCAGAGGCGGATCGTGGCCTCACCGCACTCGAGGACCAGCAGGCCGCGCTCGAACGCCTCCTGCTGGACGGCGTTGGCGGCCGCATGGCTGCCGAACTCAACGCCCAGCATCAAGCCGATTCCCCGGATGTCGCGCACCCCGGCGTGCTCGGCCGCGATCTGCTCGATGCCGGCACGCAGCCGCGCACCCATGCGGGCCGCGTTCTCCATCAGGCCGTCCTCGATCAGGTCCATGGTGGCCTTGCCCGCGGCCGCGCAGATGGGGTTGCCGGCGAAGGTCGACCCGTGCGCGCCGGCCGGCCAGGTCATGACCGAGTCGCGAGCCACGAACGCCCCGATCGGCATCCCCGAGGCGATCCCCTTGGCGGTGGTGATGATGTCCGGCTCCACCCCGGCGTGCTGGATTGCCCACCAGCGCCCGGTGCGTCCCATCCCCGACTGGACCTCGTCCGCGACCAGGAGGATGCCGTGCTCGTCGCACAGCTCCCGCAGCCCGCGCAGGAAGGAGGCCGGCGCCGGGAAGTAGCCACCTTCGCCCTGGATCGGCTCGATCACGATGGCGGCCACGTCATCGGGCGCGATCAGGCGCCCCAGGATGCTGCGCTTCAGCACCTCGAGCTCGGCGCTTCCGTCGCCGCCGCTTCCCTCCCGCCAGCTGCGGACGCGCGGGAAGGGTGCGTGGTAGACCATCGGCAGCAGCGGCCCAAAGCCGGCGCGCTGCTTGATCTTGCTGTTGGTGAGCGACAGGGAGCCCATGGTGCGCCCGTGGAATGCGCCCTCGAACGCGATCAGCCCCGGCCGATGGGTGTGGTAGCGCGCCAGCTTGATGGCACCCTCCACCGCCTCGGTACCCGAGTTGGTGAGGAAGACACGCGCCTTTTCGGCGAACGGCGCGATCCGTGCCAGGTGCTCGGTCAGCTCGAGGTAGCGGGGCTCGTAGAAGTCGGTGGCGGCGATGTGGATCAGCCGATCCGCCTGCGCCTTGATCGCCTCGACCACCTTCGGATGGGCGTGGCCGGTGGAGCAGACCGCGATCCCCGCGGCGAAGTCGAGGAAGCGGTTGCCGTCGACATCGGTGATCACGCAGCCGCTGCCGGTCTCGGCGACGAGCGGATAGGCGCGGGTCAGGCTGGGACTGGCGACCGCATCGTCGCGGGCAATGAGCTCACGGGCGCGCGGCCCCGGCAGCTCGGTGATGATGTGCGGCGCCGTCACCCGGGCAGCCGCGGAGGAGGTGCTGGTCTCGAGGGTCATCGGTACCAAAACTCCGACCGGAGCGGCGCGTCCTGCCCGCGCCCCTGGCTAGATGAGGTACCTATCGTATCAGCCCCTCGATCCGGCCCCGGTCGCTTTCGTCGCTGTGCCGATCAGGCCCGGCCCCGCATAGACCAGCCCGGTCCACAGCTGGACGAGGTCGGCGCCGGCGCCGATGAGCTCAGCGGCGTCCCGACCTGAGCCGATCCCCCCCGAGGCGATGATGGCCAGCCGGTCGCCGACCAGCGCCCGCAGGCGGCGCACGGCCCCCCGCGTTCGGATCAGGAGTGGCGCTCCCGAGAGCCCGCCGGCCTGCGCCGAGAGCGAACTTGGCGAAGTCAGGCGGTCGCGCGCCAGGGTCGTATTGGAGAGGATCAGCCCCCGTGCGGGGATCTCGAGCACGGCCGCCAGGACCGCCTCGAGGTCGCCCGCCGACAGATCGGGCGCCAGCTTGACGAAGATCGGCCGCGGAGATCCGAGCCGCTCGCCGGCCTCGGCCAGGGCAGTCAGCAGCTCCCGCAGCCGCCCGGGGGCCTGCAGGTCGCGCAGGCCTGGCGTGTTCGGCGACGAGACGTTGACCGCCAGGTAGTCGGCGAGCGGAGCCAGCAGCTTCTGGGCGGACAGGTAGTCGCGCACCGAGTCCTCGGCCTGCGTCGCTGCGTTGCGGCCGATGTTGATCCCGACGACGAATCCGCCCGGCAGCTGCTCCCGTACTCGGGCGATGTTGCGGGCCACCGCCTCGGCACCGGCGTTGTTGAAGCCCATCCGGTTGATGAGCGCCTCGTCTCGCGGGAGGCGGAAGAGGCGCGGCCGCGCGCTGCCCGGCTGGGGCAAGGGAGTGACGGTCCCCACCTCGGCGAAGCCAAGGCCCAGGGCCGCCCAGCCGCAGAGCGCCACCGCGTCCTTGTCGAACCCCGCCCCGACCCCGACTCGGCTGCGAAAGCGCAGGCCGGCCACCTCGACCGCGTCGCCGTCAAGCGCCGTGCCGGCGGCCAGGGC
>JALYNS010000018.1 GCA_030773035.1 Chloroflexota bacterium | reverse complement strand
ACCTCGAGCTGCTCGACCACGATCACGCTGAAGCCGCGAACCGCGCCGAGCTCCTCCTTCCGCTCCACCGTCCCGCCTCGATCGCGGCCGAATGCACTGCGCCGGGACATCGCCAGCCCTCGCACCTCGATCCGCGGGGCGAGCGCCTCCAGGAATGCCTTTGCCGTCAGCTCGCGGAGCGAATCGTCGAAGCGGATCGGCACGGCACGGACGCCGAGCCCCTCGATCCGCGACAGGTTCACGTCGAGCGGGGCCAGGCGCGCCACCACGCTGCGAGGTTGCAGCAGTTCGTCGGGAGGGGGGTCGAAGACGAGGGCCACGCTCCTCGCTCCGCCCTCGGCGGCCGCCCTCTCGGTCGCTGAGAGGATTGCACGGTGGCCGAGGTGCACGCCGTCGAAGACCCCCATGGTAACCACCGCTGCGCCGATCGGCGGCAGGTCGTCAAGTCCGAGGGCGCGGGGCGACGCGGTCATTCGGCGTCCGGTGTGGCGATGACGGTGCGTGGCTCGAGCAGGCCGTCGGCGACGACCCCGATCCCGAGGAGCGCCCCGTCGGCGAAGACGGCGTGACGGCCGCCTTCGCGCTCGCCGGACAGCCGGATGGCGGATCCATGCGCGAAGCGGCCGGCCGCCTCGGAGTCGAGCTGCACGTGTGGAAGGCGCAGGAGCGACGCGACCGGGAGGACTGCCTCCCCGAGATGGCCAGCCGCCGCCAGCCGCTCGAGCTCGTCCGGCGCCACCCCCGTGGCCACCTCGAGCCCCGCCGCCTCCGTGCGTCGCAACGCGTGGAGGTGGCCACCGCAGCCAAGCAGCTCACCGAGATCTCGGGCGATCGAGCGGATGTAGGTGCCGGGGCCGCAGCGGATGTCGCAGCGGATGTCGAGCCAGCTGTCGCCGCTCTCGATCTCGAGCAGATCGATGGCGTGCACCGTGACCTGCCGCGCGGCTGCCTCGACCGGTTCGCCGGCACGGGCGGCTCGATGCGCCACCGTCCCCGCAACCTTGCGGGCCGAGAAGGCTGGCGGACGCTGCTCGAAGGTGCCGATGAAGGAGGTGATGGCGACGGTGACGGCCGCGGGGTCGTGGGGCGGAGATCCCACCTCCAGCGGCCCCTGGGCATCGTCGGTCGCGGAGCGGATCCCGAGTCTGATGACCGCCTCGTAGCGCTTGGTGCCCCCGGTCAGGTCGTCGCTGAACCGGGTGGCGGCGCCCACCAGGATCGGAAGCACGCCGGAGGCGAGCGGGTCGAGCGTGCCCGCGTGCCCGATGCGCCGCATCCCCGTCAGCCGGCGCACCAGGTCGACCATGTCGTGCGAGGTCGGCCCGACCGGCTTGTCGAGGTTAACGACTCCGAGCATCGCCGCGGACCAGCTCGCGCTCGGCCTCGGCCAGCAGCAGGTCGCGCGCCGCCGCCAGGCCCGTGTCAATGGTGCAGCCGGCTGCCCGCGCATGCCCTCCCCCACCGAAAGCCGAGGTGATGGCGACCGCGTCGGCCCGGGAGCTGGTGCGCACGCTGACCCGAGTCTGTGCGGGGCCGACCTCCTTGAACAGGACGGTGACGTCGGCCTCGCGCGTCGAGCCCAGCAGGTCGACGAAGCCCTCGGACGCGGTCGGCAGTTCCTGGGTGGTGGCGAGCATGGCAGCGGTCATCGAGGCGTGCACGATCCGCCCGTTGGCGCGCTGCTCGATGCCGGCCAGGATCAGGCCCCACAGGGCGAGCGTGCTGAACGGCTTGTCGGCGTAGACGGCGCGGTTGATGGCGGCCAGCGGCGCCCCCGCCTCGACCAGCTGTGCCGCCACGAGCAGGGTTCGCGCGGTGGCGTTGGGATGCGCGAAGGTGTGCGTGTCCTGCACGATGCCGGCCATCAGGGCGGTGGCCAGCTCCGCGTCCAGTGGCACGCCGAGCTCGGGCAGCAGCAGCGTCACCAGCTCGCAGGTGGCGGCCGCCTGCGGATCGATCCAGACCGCGACACCGAAGCCGGGATTGCTGACGTGGTGATCGATGTTGACGATCCGCGCTCGCGCGAACCACTCGGCGCGCTCCATCACGACCGACCCGATGCGGCTCAGCTCTCCGGCGTCCACCACCACCGCCACGTCGGGCTCGAGCGCCGGCGTGCGTCGGACGCGGTCAACGCCGGGGAGGAAGGCGAGGAAGGGCGGCGGCGGGTCGACGCTCACGACCTCCGCCTGCTTGCCGAGCCGCTCGGCGGCCAGGGCGATGGCGATCGCCGCACCGAGCGTGTCGCCATCGGGGTTCTCGTGGCAGAAGGTCGAGATTCGCTCGGCCCCGCGAAGGACCTCGGCTACGTCGAGCACCTATGGCTCCCCCGCCTCGTCCAGTTCGCTGAGGATGCGCAGCACGCGGTCGCCCGAGGCGATCGAGTCGTCGAGCCGCATCGTCAGCTCGGGCACGTGGCGCAGCGTCAGCCGCTCGCCGAGGCGTCGGCGCAGCCACGGGGTCGCAATACGCAGCGCGTCCATGGTGCGGTCGCGCTCGGCGTCGGTGCCCAGCACGCTGACCCACACGCGGGCATGTCCCAGGTCGCGCGCCGTCTCCACCCGGGTGATCGTCGCAAATCCGAGCCGAGGATCCTTCATCTCCCGCTGCAGAAGGTCCATCAGCTCCTGTCGGATCTGGCTGTCGAGGCGATCGGTCCTCTGGCTCATGGGCGGCCGGTCACGCCTGCTCGGCCACCATCTGGTAGCACTCCACCAGGTCGCCCTCGGCGATCTCGATGCTGCCCAGGCCGATCCCGCACTCGAAGCCCATGGCGACCTCGCGGACGTCGTCCTTGAAGCGCTTCAGAGTCTCGACACGCCCCTCCTCGACCACCTTGCCACCGCGGAAGAGGCGGACCTGCCCGCCGCGCACGATTCGGCCGTCCACGACGTACGAGCCGGCGATGTTGCCGGCCTTGCCCGCCTTGATCACCATCCGCACCTCGGCGTGGCCCTCGACCTGCTCGATCAGCTTGGGGGCGAGCATTCCCTGCAGGGCCAGGCCCAGGTCATCGGTCAGTTTGTAGATGACGTCGTACAGCCGCACATCCACGCCGGAGGCGTCGACCGAGCGCTGGGCTCCGGGGTCGACCTTCGTGTTGAAGCCGATCACGACTGCCTCGGAGGCAATCGCCAGCTGCACGTCCGACTCGTTGATGTCGCCGGCCCCCTCGCTGACGATGTTGATCCGCACCTCCGCCAGGTTCAGCCGCTCGAGGGCGTGGCGGATCGCTCCCAGGGAGCCCTGGACATCGGCCTTCAGGACGACGCGCAGCTCCTTGACCTCGGAGGCCTGGATCTGGGCGCTGATGTCCTCCAGGGTAAAGGCCGCCTTGCCGTCAGCCGAAGCCGCGGCCTGCTCGATCGCCTCGGCCAAGTCGCGCGCAGTTCTCTCGTCGGGCACCACGCGCAGGATGTCCCCCGCCTCCGGCAGATCGCTCAGGCCGATGATCTCGACCGCCGTTGCCGGTTCGGCCGCCTTGACCCGCTTGGCGGCCGCGTTCTGCAGGGCTCGAACGCGACCGTACGTGCGCCCCACGGTGACCACGTCGCCGACCTTCAGCGTGCCGGTCTGGACCAGCACCGTGGCCACGTTGCCGCGCCCCTTGGCCACCTTGGACTCGATGATGGTGCCGATGGCGGGGCGCATCGGATTGGCCTTCAGGTCCTGGAGATCGGCGACCAGCAGGATCATCTCCATCAGGTCCTCGAGGCCGGTCTTCTGCTTGGCCGAGACGGGCACGGCGATCACGTCGCCGCCGTACTCCTCGATCAGGACCTTGTTGTCGGCAAGCTCCTGCTTGACCCGGTCCGGATTCGCATCGGGCTTGTCGATCTTGTTGATGGCGACGATCATCGGCACCCGCGCGGCGCGAACGTGATCGATCGCCTCCTTGGTCTGGGGCATCACTCCATCGTCGGCGGCCACCACGATGATGGCGATATCGGTCACCTGTGCGCCCCGGGCGCGCATGGCGGTGAACGCCTCGTGACCGGGCGTGTCCAGGAAGACGATCCGCTTCCCGTTGTGGACCGCCTCGGACGCGCCGATGTGCTGGGTGATGCCTCCCCGCTCCCCCGCCGCCACGGTCGTGCTGCGGATGGCGTCGAGCAGGCTCGTCTTGCCATGGTCGACATGGCCCATGATCGTGACGATCGGGGCCCGTGTGACGAGGTCCGCCGCCTCAGCCTCGGTGAAGAGGACCGGCTTGCCGCCGCCCTCCTCCTCGCTGCCGGGAGCCACGATCGCCTGGTCGGCCGCTGCCGCCGCCGCGGCGCGTTGCGCGATCCCTCGCTCGACCGTCTCGATCCCGAGCTCGCCGGCCACCAGGGAGGCCGTGTCGAAGTCGATCGACTGGTTGATTGTGGCGAAGATGCCGTTGCGGATCAGCTCCTTGATGACGTCGGCGTGGCTCACGGCGAGCGCCACGGCCAGGTCCTTGACCGAGACCGAGGAGGGCAGCTCCACCGGCGGGCCTCCGCGCGGCACGACCGTCTGGGTCTCGACTGCCAGGCCGCCATCGGCGGCGGCATCTCGACGGCGCTGCGGCCGCGGCCCGCGACGCGGCAGATACCTACGCGGTGGCATCTGGCACCTCCGACAGGATCATCTCGGCCACGACCTGGCCGCCGAGCGCGCGCTGCACGCCTTCAGCCAGGCGCCCGGGCTCCCGGCAGGTTGCCTGGTCGCACAGGTAGGTGCCGCGGCCCGGCGCCTTCCCGGTCGGGTCAGCCGCCACGGTTCCGTCGCTGCGTCGCACCAGGCGGCTCATGGATCGCTTCGGGCGCACCTCGCGGCACACCGCGCAGGTCCGCAACGGCTGGTGGTCAGGCCTCCGCTTCGGCATCGACCACTGCCTCCTCGGCCGTCGCGCCGTCGTCGGGGGCGCTGCCATGCGCCGCGGCGGCGGTGGCGACCCCGGCATCGGAGCGGATATCGATCCGCCAGCCAGTCAGCTTCGCCGCCAGCCGCGCGTTCTGACCCTCCTTGCCGATCGCCAGCGAGAGCTGACGCTCGGGGACAACCACGTTCGCGATCTTGTGCTCCTCGTCGATCCGCACGTTCAGGACTTCGGCCGGCGAGAGCGCCTCTGCCACGAACTGGGCCGGGTCCTCGTTCCAGAGCACGACATCGACCTTCTCGCCGTTCAGCTCGGCCACGATGGCCTGGATCCGTGCCCCGCGCTGACCCACGGCGGCGCCCTTCGCGTCGACCCCGGCCTGGCGACTCTCGACCGCCACCTTGGAGCGGCTGCCGGCCTCGCGGGCAATGCCGCGGATGACGACCGTGCCGTTGTAGATCTCGGGAATCTCCATCTCCATCACGCGGCGCAGGAAGCCACGATGGGTCCTGCTCACGACCAGGACCGGGCCGCGGGTGGTCCGTCGCACCTCGAGCACGTACACCTTCAGGTGCTGCCCGATCCGGTAGTGCTCACCGGGAAGCTGCTCGCTGACCGCCAGCACCGCCTCAACCCCCTTGCCCATGTCGAGCACGACCGCCTGGTCGGTGGTGCGGTGGACCACGCCGGTCATGATCTCGCCCTCGCGGCTGGCGTACTGGCTGTAGACCACGTCGCGCTCCGCCTCGCGCAGGCGCTGGCGGTAGACCTGTCCCGCCGTCTGCGCGGCGATCCGGCCAAGCTGAGCCTGGGTCACGTTCTCCGGGACGCGCACCTTGGCACCGACCCCGGTGCTCGGGTCGATCTTCTGCGCGTCACCGACGAGCATCTGCAGCTCGGGATCGACGACCTCGTCGGGCGTGGCCACCACCTCGTATTCGCGGTAGACGCTGATCTGCCCGGTCTCGTGGTCGACGCGCACCACGACGTTCTCAGGGGCGTCGGCATTGCGCCGATAGGCGGATTCGATCGCCTGCTCCAGGGTCTCGATGAGGATCTCCTGCGGAACGCCCTTCTCAGCATTCAACTGGAGCAAGGCTCCGATGAAGTCTCGGTTCACATCCGCACCTCGCCCTGGCGGGCAGAAACAAAAACGTGGGACTGGCGAACCGACCCACGTTGCATGCTTGATCAGTATCGATTTGGTTCGCTCGAACGGTCCGCGAAACCGCCCGGAGTATAGCAGCGCGGGCGGGCCCCCGCCAGCGATCCGGAGCTGCGATCAGACCCCGGGCAGCCTCGTCAGGTCCTGAATCGTGATCAGGATGACCAGGGCCATCAGCACCATGAAACCGGTCAGGTAGATGATCGCCTCGCGGGCAGCGGAGAGCCGACGGCGACGCACGGCCTCGATGGCGACCACCGCCATGCGTCCGCCGTCGAGCGGCGGGAACGGCAGGATGTTCAGCACCGCGAGGTTGACGGACAGGATGGCGACGAAGTAGAGCTGGGTGAAGAGCGGCTCCTTGAGAACCTCGCCGGTGACCTGCGCGATGCCGATCGGGCCCATCGCTCCACCGCTGTTGGGCGCCAGGCCGATGAGCCCTGCTACCGCGCGCCCAAGTCCCACGGGGATCTCCGCAGCGACCCTGACGGTCTCCGCGTACCCCTGGCCGATGGCCTCGAGTGGGCCGTCTGCGCGCGGCGGGGCCAGCACGATGGTGGAGCGGAGCTGAAAACCGACTGCGCCCATGCCTGCCTCGCGTTGCGCCTGCGAGAGGCGGCGTGGCGTGACGGAGACATCCAGCTCCGAGCCATCGCGCACGATGTTGAGCGTGACCAGGTTCCCCGCTCGGTCAGCGATGTAGCCGATCAGGGTGTCCCGCAGGACGAACCGCTTGCCGTCGGCTCCGATGATCTTGTCGTCCACCAGCAGCACGCCCTCGGCGGGGCTGTTCGCCTGGATTCCGGTGACCGTCAGGGGCGGCGCGGCAATCGGCTCCGACACACTGAAGGCCCAGGCGAAGAGGAGCGTGGCGAGCAGGAAGTTCATCGCCACGCCCGCGACCAGGACCACCATGCGCACCCAGATCGGCCTGCGGTTGAAGGCGCCCTGCATGGCCTCGTCGATGGCCGCCTCGGAGAGACCCCGCTGGCGCAGCTTGTCGGCCTCAACCTCCCCGTCCTCGCCAAGCATCTTGACGAAGCCACCGAGCGGGATCCAATTGAGCGAGTAGCGCGTGCCATGCCAGATCACCGAGCCGATCCTCGGTGGGAAGCCGATGCCGAATTCCTGGACGGTGATGCCGGCGCGCTTGGCGACGATGAAGTGGCCCAGCTCGTGCACCAGCACCAGGACAACGATCAACCCGATGAATGCAAGGATCGTGCCGAGCGTTTCCATCAGCCAGCCCCATCCAGGCCGAGATCGAGGGAGAGCGCAGCGCGCACCTCGGCGTCGAGCGCCACGATTCCCTCAAGGTCAGGCTCGGCGGCGGCGCCCCAGCGATTCACCGAGTCGCTGATCAGGGCGGCGATGCGTGGGAAGCTGATCGTCCCTGCCAGAAAGGCCGCGACGGCGGTCTCGTCGGCGGCGTTGAGGATGGTGCCGCGATTCCCGCCCGCCGCGGCAGCGGCCCGGGCGGCGTCGTACGCGGGATAGCGGCCGGGAACCAGGGCCAGGAACTGGAGCTCGCCCCACTCTTCGGGCGAACCGTGGCGGGCCGGTGACGGCAGCCGCTCCGGGTACGTCAGGGCGTACTGGATCGGGAGCCGCATGTCGGGGAGCCCGAGCTGGGCCTTGTACGAGCCGTCCGTGAACTCGATCAGCGAGTGCACCACGCTCTGGGGGTGGATCACGGCCTGAATCCTATCGTACGGCAGGCGGTAGAGCCATTTCGCCTCGATCGCCTCGAAGGCCTTGTTGACCAAGGTTGCCGAATCAATGGTGATCTTGGGACCCATCTGCCAGGTGGGATGTGCCAGGGCCTCGGCCGGCGTCACCGTTTCGAGCTGCGCGGGAAGGCGATCCCGAAACGGTCCGCCCGAGGCGGTGAGGACCAGACGCGCCACGTCACCAAGCCGTTCCCCGGCGAGGCACTGCCAGATCGCCGAATGCTCCGAATCGATCGGTCGCAGCCGCTCGACCGGGTCGCCACCCAGCTCGTCCAGGAGGCGCTCGACGAGGTGGCCGCCGGTGACCAGTGTCTCCTTGTTGGCGAGTGCCACCCGCCGACCGCTCCGCAGCGCGGCCAGCACCGCCGGCAGGGCGGTCATCCCCGTCGTGGCGACCACCACGATCCCGACCTCTTCCAGTGTGGCGAGCTCCTCGAGGCCGCCCGCCGCCCATCGCTCGCGCGCCAGGTCAGCTGGTTGCCCGTCGCTGCACCAGGCCCGTGCCGTCGGCCACTCCGCCAGCTGGGCGGCGAACTCGCTCGTTGCTCGCCGTGCCGCGAGGCCTACCAGTGAGAACCGATCGCGGTGCGCTGCGATGACGGCGAGCGTCTGGCGTCCGATCGATCCGGTGGAGCCGAGGACGACGATGCCCGTCACAGGCTGAAGCCGGCGACCAGCAGCGCATAGCCGACGAGGACGGGGGCGGCGAACAGGAACGAATCGAGTCGGTCCAGGATGCCGCCGTGTCCGGGCACCAGGAAGCCCGACTCCTTGCGTCCGGCGGCTCGCTTGATCATCGATTCGGCCAGGTCGCCGGCCTGCGCTGCCAGCCCGATCAGCGGGCCGATCACCAGTGGCTGCCATGGTTCGAGCCCGATCAGCGCCGACCCGATCCCCGCTGCGATCGTCGCCGTGAGCAACCCGCCGACCAGCCCCTCGACCGTCTTGGATGGGCTGATATGGTCGATCAGCCGGCGTCGACCGAGCCAGCGTCCGGTCAGGTAGGCGCCCGAGTCGTAGCCCCACACCACCAGCAGCAGGAGCAGCATCCACGCCGATCCGGCGTGCAGCCCGAGCGGGCCGATCGGTGTCGACGCCGAACCGCCGGCTGGAGCGAGGTGCCCCACCATCGCGACGAACGGGGTGAGCAGGCCGACGTAGGCCACCCCGAACGAGGTGATGGCCCAGGTCATGAACCCCTTGCGTGGATCTGCCCGGGTGAACCCGGCGATCCCCAGCACCACCACCGCCGCTGCGTAGGCCACGGTCGGCAGTCCGGGAGGCGCTGTCGCGCGCAGGAGGTCGGCCAGGGTGCCGCCCACCAGCGCCTGGTTGGCGGAGACCAGCCCGGCTGCGGCGACGACCACGCCGGCGCCCAGCGCGACCACCTGGGGCGGCTCGAAGCCCCCGGCGTCGAGGAGCGCGATCAGCTCCACCATGGCCAGGAAGACGAGCAGCCCGACCAGGAGCGACAGCCACGGCTCGCCCAGCAGGACGATGCCGACGACAATCGGCGCCAGGATTCCGACGCTGATCAGGCGGGTGGCGAGCATCGGCGCATCATGCTCCGTAGCGACGCTGGCGTCGGGCGAACTCGTCGATCGCGGCGTCCAGGTCGGCCTCGCCGAAATCTGGCCACAGGCTCGACGAGAAGACGAGCTCGGCATAGGCTCCCTGCCACAGCAGGAAGTTGCTGGTGCGTTGCTCGCCGCCGGTTCGGATGATCAGGTCAGGGTCGGGTTGCCCCACGGTGTAGAGGTGCTGCTCGAACCGATCCTCGTCGATCTCGGTGGCCGGCACGCCGGCCGCGCTCATGGCCCGGGCGGCGTCAATGATCTCCGCTCGCCCCGAGTAGTTGAAGGCGATGTTGAGGGCCATCCGCTCCCCCGCCCGCGTCCGCTCCTCGGCCTCGCGGATGGAGCGCACGACGTCGGCAGGCGCCTCGTGCAGACGGCCGATGACCCGTACGCGCACGCCCTGCTCCACGAGCTCGTCGGTGTGCTTCCGGACCGCACCGTCGATCAACCCCAGCAGGCCGGTCACCTCGTCGTCCGGGCGACGCCAGTTCTCCCGGCTGAAGACGTACAGCGAGAGGACCTCGATCCCCTTGTCCGGGGCGACCCGGACCACCGGGCGGATCGCCTCCACCCCCTGGACGTGGCCGGCGATGGCGGGCAGCCCGCGCGCCGCGGCCCAGCGCCGATTGCCGTCCATGATGATCGCGACGTGTCGCGGATGATCACGGAGCGGCAGCGCCTCAGACCTCCATCACTTCCGCTTCTTTGCGCTCGGCACGCGCGTCGACCAGCTCGGTGAAGCGGTCTGTCATGCGCTGCAGCGCTTCGAGCTCGCGGCGCTCTTCATCCTCGGAGAGGCTCCCCTCACGGAGCGCGCGCTTGAGATGGTCAGCGGCCTCGCGGCGATGGACGCGCACCTCAACGCGCGCCTCTTCGGCGCGGCGGCGGACCTGCTTGACCATCTCGCGCCGTCTCTCCTCGGTGAGCGGCGGCACGCTGAGCCGCACGACGGTGCCATCGACGTTCGGGGTGAGGCCAATATCGCTCTTGATGAGTGCCCGCTCGATCGCCGACAGGACCGATCGGTCCCATGGCTGGATGACGATCAGGTGCGGATCCGGGGTGCTGATGCCCGCGATCCGGTTGAGGGGGGTCGGCGTGCCGTAGTACTCGACCTGGATCCGCTCGACGAGCGCCGTCGATGCGCGGCCGGTGCGCACCCCGGCGAAGTCGCGCTCCATCGCCTCGACGGAGCGCTGCATCTTGGGCTCGGCGGCCAGGACGTCAGCGTGGGTCACGAGCTCACCTCGTTGCCGATGCGCGTTCCGATCGCCTCGCCGCGCACCGCGCGAAGGATGTTGCCGGGCTGGGTCATATCGAACACCACGATCGGCATCTCATTGTCCATGGCCAGGGTGACTGCCGTGGCGTCGAGCGCCTGCAGCCGGCTCGCCAGGAGCTCGGTATAGCCGATCTGCGTGAAGCGCGTCGCGCCCGGGTGCTTTTCCGGGTCCGCGTCGTACACGCCGTCGACGCGGGTCGCCTTGAGAATCACCTCGGCTCCCAGCTCGACCGCGCGCAGGGTGGCCGCCGTGTCGGTGGTGAAGTACGGGTTGCCGGTGCCGGCCACGAGGACCACCACGAGTCCGTTCTCCAGGTGGCGCATGCCGCGTCGTCGGATGTAGGGCTCTGCGATCTCGTTCATCGCGATGGCGGTCATGACGCGGGTGGGGCAGCCGGCCTGCTCGAGGGCATCCTGCAGCGCCAGGCCGTTCATGGCGGTGGCCAGCATGCCCATGTAGTCGGCCGTGGCGCGGTCCATGCCCGACGAGGCTGCGGCCAGGCCGCGGAAGATGTTGCCGCCGCCGACAACGACCGCCACCTCGATCCCGTCGCGCCGCGCTTCGGCCACCTGCGCGGCGATGCCACGCACGACGTCCGGATCGATGCCGTACTGGCGATCGCCCATCAGCGCCTCGCCGGACAGCTTGAGCAGGACGCGGCGCGGGCTGCGGGTCACGGCTCGCTCAGGATCAGCCACCTAGGCCGCCTCCTGGGCGTCGCGATCCCCGGTCTCCCCGACCGACATGCGAGCGAAGCGCGCCACGCGGATATTCTCGCCGAGCAGGGCGATCTTCTCCGTGATCAGGTCAGTCACCCGGCGATCCGTGTCGCGGAACGGCAGCTCCAGCAGGCATACCGACTCGAACCACTTGTTCAGCTTGCCCTCGACGATCTCGGGAACGCGCTCCGACGGCCGGCCGTCGCGTTCCGCCTCGGCTGTGAAGATGCGCCGCTGCTCGTCGAGCACATCGGTCGGCACGTCGTCGCGGCTCACATAGAGCGGCTCGCGTCCGGCCACCTCGATCGCCAGCTCACGGGCGAGCTTCTGGAACTCGTCCGTGCGCGCGACGAAATCGGTTTCGCAGTTGAGCTCCAGCAGGACGCCCAGGCGGGAGCCATGGTGGATGTAGCTGGCGATCACGCCCTCGCGTGCGGCTCGGCCCGCCTTCTTGGCAGCGACCGAGAGGCCCTTGTCGCGCAGCCATGCGATCGCCTTCTCGACATCTCCATCGCTGTCTTCGAGCGCCCGCTTGCAGTCCATGATCCCCGCCCCCGTCTGCTCACGGAGGCGCTTCACGTCCTCGGGTCTGATCATCGCGTGTCGGTCGTTCCTTCCTGTGTCTGGACCGATGCCAACTCAGGCAAGGGTCGGGTCTTCGTCGGTCTCTTCCTCGGAGGCCTCGGCAGCACGCCGCGCCCGCGCGCGACGCTCCTCCTCCTCGTCCTCCTCGGGTTCCGGCTCGAAGACGAGGGCCTCGCCGCTCGCCAGCGCAGCACTGTAGTCGGCATCGGCCACCAAAGCGGCGTCGTCGACCGGTGGCAGCGCCTCGGCCTGCTCGAACTCCTCGTCGAGGCGTGCCTGGCGCTCGGAGTGGGCCTCGAGGACCGCGTCCGCCACCCGGGAGCAGATGAGGCGCACCGACCGGATCGCGTCGTCGTTGGCCGGTATGACCCAGTCGATCTGGTCGGGGTCGCAGTTGGTATCGGTGATGGCCACGATCGGGATCTCGAGCCGGCGCGCCTCGAGCACCGAGATCGATTCGCGATGGGGATCGACCACGAAGATGGCGCCGGGCAGGCGTCGCATGCGGCGGATGCCCCCCAGTGCGCCGTTCAGCTTGGTGATCTCCTCGGTGAGCTTGCCGGCCTCCTTCTTGGTGAGCCGCTCAAACTCGCCGGCGTCACGCCGCGCCTCGAGTGCCTCCAGGCGCTGGATGCGGCGCTTGATGGTCGTGAAGTTGGTCAGCATCCCGCCAAGCCAGCGATTGTTGACGTAGTGCTGCGCGCACCGATCGGCCTCTGACTGGACCGTCTCCTGGGCCTGCTTCTTGGTGCCGACGAAGAGTATCGAATCGCCGCGGCGGATCGTATCGCGCACGAATTCGAGGGCGGCATCAAGGCGCGAGACCGTCTGGGCCAGATCGATGATGTGAATCCCGTTGCGCTCCCCAAAGATGAAGTCGCGCATCTTCGGGTTCCAGCGCCGGGTCTGGTGCCCAAAGTGGACGCCAGCCTCCAGCAGCTGCTTCATGCTGATCGCAGCCAAACGTGCTTCCTCCGGTTATTTCCTCCGCTCGCCTTCGGCTCCCGTGGGTCGACCCGTCCTGGACGGGCACCGTGGACCCCGGGATCGGCGGGCGTGTGTGATGGGGATCGCCCGGCCGGCATTCGAGCTCGTGGTGAGGCCGATGCCGACCAGCGCGGCAGTATAGCACCGGCTGCCGGAACCCCCTGGCGAGCACGATTCGGTTGTCGGATCAGACGGTACCGAAGTACCCCAATCCCCACCCTCTCGTACCTTGACCGGCCGCCGTTGCCTGCGACGATGCCTTCGCTCGTTTCCACCCGAGGAGTCGCGTCCGCATGCATCGAACAGGCCGCCTGCCGCTCTTCCGCGTCGCCGCGCTCGCGGCCCTGCTCGCCGTTGGGGCGATCGTCCTGCCGGCCGCAGCGACCGACCGCGTCGTGGTCGTGCGCCGCGGCGACACCCTCAGCGAGATCGCAGTCCGGCACGGCGTCACGGTCGCCCAGCTGATGGCGCTCAACCCGATTGCGAATCCGGATCGGATCTATCCGGGCCAGGAACTGCGGATTGCCGCCGAGCCCGCCGCAACCACAACCACGGCGTCGACTCCTGAATCTGCCCCCGCGGAGCCGATCGTCCACGTCGTGCGGTCGGGTGAGCACCTGACCAGGATCGATGGTCGCTACGCGACCACCATTGCCGCGATCGCCGAGGCGAACGGGATCGTGAACCCCTCGTACCTCCGCGTGGGACAGCGGCTCACGATCCCCGGTTCCGGAACGCAGGCAGCCGCGGGCTTGCCGTCCGCCGCCCCTGCCGCAACTCCCGCGCCCTCGCTCCACGTCGTCGCCTGGGGTGAGACGCTGACTGGCATCGCCCTGCGCTATGGCACAACCGTTGCCGCCCTCGCCGGAGCCAACGGCATCGCCGACCCGTCCTACCTGCGGGTTGGCCAGCGCCTCTCGATCCCGGGCACGTCCGCGT
>JALYNS010000017.1 GCA_030773035.1 Chloroflexota bacterium | reverse complement strand
CCCCAGCCGCGACCGAGGAGGCCTGAGCGATGTTGCTCCCCAAGCGGGTCACCCACCGCAAGGTCCAGCGTGGACGCCGCCGCGGAATGGCGAAAGGCGGCACCACCGTCAGCTTCGGCGAGTACGGGCTGATGGCCGAGGAGGTCTGCTGGCTGACCAGCCGCCAGATCGAGGCGGCGCGTCGTGCCATGACTCACCACATCAAGCGCGGCGGCCGCATCTGGATCCGCGTCTTCCCCGACAAGCCGGTCACCAAGAAGCCCGCGGAGGTTCGGATGGGATCGGGCAAGGGCGCCCCGGACCACTGGGTCGCGGTGGTCAAGCCGGGACGGGTGATGTTCGAGATGTCCGGCGTGCCGGAGACGGTCGCCCGCGAGGCGATGCGCCTGGCCAGCCACAAGCTGCCGATCCAGACACGGTTCGTGGCCAAGGAGGGCGCGTGATCATGGATATCAACGAGATCCGGGCCATGTCCGACCTCGACCTCGAGAGCGCCCTGCTGGACGCCAAGCAGGAGCTCTGGAAGATCCGCTTCGACCTGGCCACCCGCCAGGAGAAGAACTACAGCCGGCTGCCCGCGACGCGGAAGCGAATCGCTCGCATCCTGACCGTGATGACCGAGCGACAGCACGCGGCGGACGACGCGGCGGCTGCCGTCGAGAGGGCCAGCTGATGGCAGGCAAGCGACGTACCAAGGTCGGACGCGTCATCTCCGACAAGATGGACAAGACGGTGGTGGTCAGCGTGGAGCGCCTCCGTCGACACCCGATCTACAAGCGCGTGGTCCGCCTTTCGAGCAAGTTCAAGGCCCATGACGAGGAGAACGCGGCGCACGTGGGAGACACGGTGCGCATCGAGGAGAGCCGGCCGCTTTCTCGCGAGAAGCGCTGGCGGGTCGTCGAGGTGGTGGCCCGCGGCACCGGCGCGGAGATCGGCGAAGGAATCGGCGAGGAGATTGGCGAAGAGGTGGCCGAGACCGCATGATCCGCCAGTACTCCCGGCTGCGGGTGGCCGATAACACCGGTGCGCGCGAGCTGATGTGCATCACCGTGATCGGCCGCTCCAGCAGCGACACCGCCGAGGTTGGCGACACGATTGTCGCCAGCGTCAAGCAGGCGCTGCCCAACACGGGTGTCAAGAAGGGTGACGTGGTGCGCGCCGTCATCGTGCGCACCACCAAGGAGTACGGCCGCCCCGATGGCAGCCACATCCGCTTCGACGAGAACGCCGCGGTGCTGATCACGCCGCAGGGCAGCCCACGCGGGACCCGCATCTTCGGCCCGGTCGCCCGTGAGCTGCGCGAGCGCAACTACATGAAGATCGTGTCGCTCGCGCCGGAGGTGCTGTGAGTTGAATATCAGGAAGGGCGACACCGTACTCGTGCTGGCCGGCAAGGACCGCGGCAAGCGTGGCGTGGTGGAGCGTATCGAGCGCACCAAGCGCGGCCTTGGCGTCGTGGTCCCCGGCCTGAACATGGCCAAGCGACACCAGCGCCCGAAGTCGCGGACGCAGCAGGCCGGCATCCTGGACCTGCCGGTGCCGCTGCACCTGAGCAACGTGCAGGTCGTCTGCCCGCGCTGCGACAAGCCGACCCGGGTCTCACACCAGCTGCTCGAAGGAGGCTCGCAGCGCGTTCGCGTTTGCCGTCACTGCGGCGAGCAGATGGAGGTGGTCAAGTGAGCGACGAGAAGCCCAGGCGCACGCCGGCCCCGAAGGCTGCTGCCGCGAAGGCTGCCGCTCCGAAGGCTGCCGCTCCGAAGGCTGCCGCCCCACGCGTTCCACGCCGCCAGGCCACCGCTCCCGCACCGGCTGTCACCGCAGGCACGGCTGCGGCGCAGGCAGAGGAGAAAGCCCCCGGCGGGCTCCGGCGCCGCTACCACGACGAGGTCGCGCCGGCGATGCGCCGCGAGTTCGGCTACGCCAACCCGATGCAGACCCCGCGCCTCGAGAAGGTGGTCGTCAATATCGGCCTGGGCGAGGCGATCCAGAATGCGAAGGCGCTCGACGCCGCCATCGGCGACCTGACCCAGATCACCGGCCAGAAGCCGATCGTCACGAAGGCCAAGCGCTCGATCGCCCAGTTCCGCCTGCGCACGGGGATGCCGATCGGCGCCAAGGTGACGCTGCGTGGCCAGCGGATGTACGACTTCCTCGAGCGGACCATGAACCTGGCG
>JALYNS010000016.1 GCA_030773035.1 Chloroflexota bacterium | reverse complement strand
CGCCCGCCCGGCTAGCCGGGCGGCGCGACCAGGACGCATACGGATGGTCCGGTTTCACGTATTTGGCGAGCGTTTGCAGCCGGGCCGTAGCAGCACAAGGGCATCGCTCGTAGACTCAAAACGTCCGATTCGCCCAACTGGAGGACCCGTTCGATGCCCGCTTCACCACGCAGCACGGCCGCCGGCCAGAAGCGCGCTCTCGCCGGCATTCAGTCTGACCTGCGCAGGCTCAACATCATCAAGACGAACCAGGCGAAGATGATCCGTCAGATCGAGCAGCTGGTGGCGCGATACAACCAGTCGGAGACGCTCGCCAGCAACGTGAAGAAGAAGATCGACGAAATGGTGGCTGCGCAGATCAAGAACACCGGCGGCTGATCGCGGGTCATCGCCGCGGCCAACCACAGGAGGCCGATAGGGAACGCTGCTCGTGTCGAAGCGCGTCGACCGGATATCCGACCAGGAGCAGGTCCAGCCCCCGTCGGAAATCCCGCGCATTTGACGCCCGTGCTCCCGGTCGCGGAGACTGCGGTCGGTGAGACCCATCCTGGCCGGCCTCCTCGGCATGATCGTGCCGGGCGTCGGCCACGCGTACATCGGGCGCCGGCGCCTCGCGCTCCTCTTCGCCGTCCCCCTGCTTGCGCTGCTCGCAGCCTGCGTGGTCCTGTTCCTGCTCAGCGGTCGCACCAGCCTTCTCGGCTTCCTGCTCACCCCGGGGGTCCTTCCGGCGCTGGCGGTGGTGAACTTGGTGCTCGCCGCCTGGCGCATCGCCGCGGGGGTGGATGCCGCTCGGCGTGCGCGTCCGACCGGGGTCGCCGCCGGCGCCATCGGGGTCGCCGTCGTCATCCTCGTCCTGGTCCCACACTTCCTCGTCGGTCGCACCGTCCTGTCGGCAGACGATTTCCTGAATTCCATGTTCGCGAGCGCCGCCACCCCGGGACCGTCCGAACCGGCCCCGTCTGACCAGCCTGCCGCCTCCGACATGCCGGCGGCGTCCGACGACGGCTTCGCGCCGGCCGGGTACCTGTGGGGCGGCTGGAGCCCGGCGCCGCAGGCGACCGCTCCCGGGCCGACGCCCATACCTGGGCCGCGAAAGCCCATGGGCTCGGGCACCGGATCGCTGCCCGCCCTGGGTGCTGCCGTGCCGTGGGCGCGGGCGGGCGCGGTCCCATGGGGCAGCGACGGCCGATTCGACCTCCTGCTGCTCGGATCCGACGCCGGGATTGATCGCTGGAGCCGGCGAATGGACGTCATGCTGCTGGTGGAGATCGACGTCGCCAGTGGCAAGGTGGCCATGATCGGGCTGCCGCGCAACCTGATCAACGCGCCGTTCCCACCCGGAGCGGCGCGAGACGCGGTGTCGTGCGGCTGCCTCAGCGGCCTGCTGAACGAGGCGTATGTCGAGGCGACCTTCAGGCACCCCTCGCGATGGCCGGGGACGGGCGCCGTGAAGGGGATAGGCGCCGTGCGGTCGATGGTCATGGAGCTGACCGGCCGACCGGTCGACGCCGTGTTGGTGGCTGACCTCTGGGGCGTGATCAAGGTCGTCGATGCCATGGGCGGGCTTGACATCACGGTCCCCGCCCGGGTCCACGACAGCCACTATCCCGATCCGATCTGGGGCAACATCGTGCTCGACATCCCCGCGGGCCAGCAGCACCTGGACGGGCGCCTGGCCCTCGCCTATGCGCGCAGCCGGCACCAGGACTCCGACTACGCTCGGATGGGACGCCAGCAGACCTTCCTCCTCGCCCTTCGCAAGCAGGTCGGGCCGGCCACCATCTTCAACGCCCCCGCGCTCTTCGACGCTGCCAAGGGCTTCTCGTGGACCGATCTGCCACGGGAGGCGCTGCCGGCGCTGGGCGACCTGTTCGACCGTGCCGCGACGGCGTCAGTGAAGCAGCTGCGAATCGTGCCGCCCAACTATTCAACGGTCCTGTCGCCGTCCCAGGTGACGAGGATCCGGGCGGATATCGCTGCGCTGCTCGGCGTGCCGCCGCCCCCGACACCCAGCCCCACGCCGACACCCAGCCCCACGCCGACACCAAGCCCCACGCCGACACCAAGCCCAAGTGCCGTCCCCACCGATAGCCCGATCCCGACCCCCTCGCCGAGTCCATCGGCCTCATCGAGCGCATCGGCTTCACCCTCGTGAGCAAGAGCCGCCTCGAGGCGTTCAGCGATGGGGTCATCGCCATCATCATCACGATCATGGTCCTGGAGCTGCGGCCGCCTGAGGGCGCCGCGCTCGATGACCTGACGCCGCTTCTGCCGACCTTTCTCACCTATCTGCTGAGCTTCGCCCTGCTGGGCACCTGGTGGAACAATCACCACCACGTGCTGCAGGCTGCGAAGGTGATTGACGCCAAGGTCCTGTGGGCGAACCTTGCCCTGCTCTTCTTCCTGTCGCTCTTCCCGTTCGGCGCGGCCTGGGTGGGGCACAGCAGCTTCGCGCCAGTCCCGGTTGCCGTGTACGGCGCGCTCCTGCTGCTGGCAGCTGTCGCGTTCTTCGTCCTGATTCGAATGCTGATCGGGGCGCCAGGTCAGCCGCCGGCTCTCGCCGACGCGATCGGGCGCGACGTCAAGGGAAAGATCTCGCCGGCGCTCTTCGCGATCGCGATTCCAGTCGCCCTCCTGGCACCCGCCTTCTCGATGGCGATCTACGGACTCGTCGTCCTCATCTGGATCGTTCCCGATCGCCGCATGGAGCCGGTCATCCGGGGCTGAGCTGGTCATGCTTCCCGGGACGCCCGTGGTAGCCTTCGGCCGCCTTGCTCCACGTCCCGATTTGACCGCCACCCCCTTGCCGAAGGCATGCGCATGATCATTCGGCGCGGTTTGTTGCGACGAGCCGCCCCGGCATTCGCGCTCCTCCTGGTGGTGGCCTGCAGCTCGGATCCCGTGCCGCCCGGGCCCTCGTCCAGCGGTGTTGGTTCCGCGTCGCCAGTCCCATCGGGAGCTGTGCCGACGACGGATGCATCGCCGATCATCCTTACCGAGGTACGGTTCGCTCCGCTCGCCGGCGACCCCGCTTTCGTGGAGATCTCGAACCCCAGCTCGGTGGCGGTCGAGATGGGAGGCGTCACGCTACGCCTTGGGGCCACCGACCTTGTGCTCGAGGGCCTCGCAGGACCGCTGGCACCGGGAGCGCAGCTACTCGTGCTCTTCGACTCGTTGGACGAGATCGACGGCGCCGTCCTCCATGCGCCGAGCGGATTTGACCTGGGGCCGGGGCGCGGCAGCGTCCAGCTCGTGGACGCGACCGGTGCCGTCGTCGATTCGGTGGCATGGGGAGACGAGCAACCGGCAGGCGTTCCGACAGGTCCCGGAGGCGTCGTTCCGGCCACCTTCGAGGCAGGAGCCACCATCGGTCGCGCTCCCGGCGCGACCCGTGCCGGCGAACCATCCGACTGGATCGTGAACGCCAGCGCGGACGTGACGCCGGGGCAGCCCAACCCGATGTCGACGGTTGACGTCCTGCTCCCCCTCTCAGGCGCAATCATCGATGCGAACCTCGCGAGCCTGGAGTGGTACCCGGTCCCGGGCGCAGCAACCTATCGGGTTCAGGTGTCGCCGGATCCCGACTTCGCGACGACTGCCCTGGATGCGACCACGGCCGACCTGCAGACCGACGCTGGCTCACTCGATCCAGGCGAGTATTTCTGGCGTGTCCAAGCGCAAGCTGGGGACGGCACCACATCCCGATTCTCCGACTCGAGCACCTTCGAGCTGGCGACTCCGACGGACGGTCGGGTGAGCGCTCGAACCGGCGGCATTGCGCTCGTGATCGACGCGCCTGGCAACCATTTGGCCGTCCCGATCCTTTCGCAGCGCAAGGACACCGCGATGCTGCTGCTTGAGCTCAATGTCGAACAGGGAGCTCACGCCTGGGATGTGGACCACGGAACGCTCGATCCGAGGGACAAGGCCGACAACAAGAACTGCGCCCTTGCCACGATCGCGATGATGAACCACTTCTACGGGGGTGACCTGAGCCAGGACCGGATCGGCTACGAGATCTGGAAGGGCCGGCAGCCCGGAGGTCCCGAGTGGGACCTCAACTACGGCGGTGGGATCAGCGGCCAGCAGACGAGCGACGGCTTCAAGTTTGCCCTGGGGGATGGCATCGAGGCCTACGAATACTCGTCGTACGACGGGATGTGGCAGCGGATCACCACCGAGATCGACGCCGGTCGGCCCATTGCCGCGGCCAACTCGCATCACGGCTTCGTCATCACCGGCTATGAGGTGACGGGCGGCCGTCGGCTGATGTCGGTCAACGACCCCTGGCGCGGAAGCTATGTTTCGGACCTGGACCGGGCGACCGTCCCGGCAGCGGACTTCACCTTCTGGGTCATGCCGGAAAACCCGGTCGCCCGCATGCAGGAGCCATCCGTGAGCATCGACACGGATGGCGACGGCGTGTTGGATTTCGACGAGACGGAGCGCTTCAAGACGGCTGCCGACGCCGCGGACAGTGATGGCGACAAGCTGCCCGACAAGCAGGACATCGTGACCGGCGTGTTCGACGCGAGGCACGGCTACGCGCGTGATCCGCATCCGGGCAACAACGGGCGCGACTATGACTTCGACGAGCTCCCCACGGAACGCGATCCGGACTCCGATGAGGGTGGCTGCAAGGATGGCCAGGAGGACAAGGACCTGGACGGGCACCGAACAGGCTCGGAGACCTGGAACTTCAATGGCGACGATGACGATGCCGCATCCTGCTCAACCGGCAACTACAACATCACGGTCGAGAACGTCGGCCTCGGCAATCGGCAGTCGGAGGGCCACTACGAGGGCGAGGGGCGAGTGATCTGCAGCAAGACTTCGCGCGGCTCGTGGAACGTCAGCGCCGTGTACTACGAGAGCGACCCTGAGACCGGCGACATCCTCGGCTTCGACATCAGCACACATCCCACCGAGAGCAGCGTGGCGGTGACCCTGACCCTCGCCAAGCAGAACGTCGAGGGACCCGGCTGGTTCGTTTCGTGGAACCAGGCGGGCGAGCAGAGCTTCTCTTTCAACGTGAACGAGAGGGCCCGACCCGTCGTGATCACCGCGATCGCAGACGACTTCTCGCAGCACATCGAGATAACGGTCACGTGCTCGATGTTGGTCCTGCCGTGATCTCGCGGAGAGACGGAGTGGCGGCAGACCGCATGACTGATCCCGAACCTCTTCATGAAAGCGCCGTGGTAGCCTTCGGCGCCTCACCACAAACCGGGACCACGGAGAAATGCCATGTGCTTGACCTGTGGATGCATGCAGGCGCACCTCGAGATGGGGAAAGCGAACATCCGGTACGAGGACGTGAAGGCCGCGGCGGACGAGAACGGCCGGTCAGTCGCCGAGACGCTCGAGATCATGGACCGCACGGTCGCGATTGACCGCGGTGATCACGCCCCGGAGTACGCCAAGCCGTAGTCGACCGCCACCGAAACCGAGGAACGCCCCGTTGCCCCACGTCCCGATTAATCGGCACCTCTTGCCAAATGGCCTGCGCGTGATCCTGTCGCGCGACGACCGGGCGCCGATCGTGGCCGTCAACCTGTGGTACGGCGTCGGCAGCCGTCACGAGAAGCCGGGGAAGACCGGCTTCGCGCACCTCTTCGAACACATGATGTTCGAGGGATCGGCGCACGTGGCCAAGGGGGAGCACTTCAGCCTCGTCCAGGCGGCCGGGGGCACGCTCAACGCGTCGACCTGGCTCGACCGCACGAACTACTTCGACACGCTCCCCAGCCACGAGCTGGAGCTGGGCCTGTGGCTCGAATCGGACCGGCTGGCGGACCTGCTGCCGGCCATGACCCAGGAGAAGCTCGACAACCAGCGGGAGGTGGTCAAGAACGAGCGGCGCGCGTCGGTCGACAACCAGCCGTACGGGACCTGGGACGAGAAGATCCAGGGGCTCCTCTACCCGCCGGAGCACCCCTACCACCATTCGACCATCGGCTCCATGGAGGACCTCGGCGCGGCCAGCCTGGCCGATGTGGGCGAGTTCTTCGCCGCCCACTACGCCCCCAACAATGCGGTGCTGACCGTCGCTGGAGACTTCGACCCCGAGGCCGCGATGGCTCTGATCGAGAAGTATTTCGGCCCGATCCCCGCCAATCCTTCGATCCCGGCCGCGCCCTCGACCGACATTGCCCCGATCATCGGCGCGGAGGTGCGCGAAATCGTCCCCGACCGGGTGCCGCTGCCCCGGATCTACGCCGCATACCGCATGCCGACCTTCGGGACCGATGGCTTCGACGCGCTGGAGGTGGCCGTCGACCTGCTCGGCGCCGGACGAGCCTCGCGCCTGTATCGGTCCCTGGTGCGCGAGCAGCAGCTGGCCCAGGACGTGACCGTCTACGCCTTCCCCTTCATCGGGGGCGCCACGACCTTCGCGATGTGGGCCACGGCCCGCCCAGGAGTGGGCCAAGAGGCACTCGAAGCAGGCCTCTTCACCGAGGTCGACCGCCTCGCTGAGGCCGGGCCGAGCGAGGCCGAGCTCGAGCGAGTGCGCAACCTGCATGCGGCCAGCGTCGAGTCAAGCCTGGAGCGGATCGCGGAGCGGGCGGATCGCTTGTCGATGTACACCTGCCTCTTCGACGAGCCGGAACGGATCAACACGGAGGTGAGCCGCTACCTGGCGGTTGACGGGGATCGAGTCCGCAGCGCGATGGCGGCCAGCATCCGGCCCGACAATCGGGTGGTGCTCACCTACCTTCCTGCCGAGTCGGCGGAGGGTGCGGCGTGACGATCGCCGCGAACCCGCTGCGGCCGGCCGCCGGCGCGCCGCGACCGTATCGGTTCCCCTCGTTCACGCGCCACCAGCTGCCGAATGGCCTGACCCTGTGGCTGGTGCCGGTAAGCGGGTCGAGCCTGGTCAACGTGCACCTCCTGCTCGACGCCGGCGCCGCGGCCGAGGATGAGCCGCATGGCGGCATCGCCGCGCTGACCGCGCGGATGCTGGTGACCGGGACCCAGCGCCTGGATGCATCGGCATTCGCGGAGGCGACCGAGCGGCTGGGCATCGAGGTCAGCAGCGAGTCGAGCTGGGACAGCGCCCGCGCTGCCTTCCAGGCATTGCCCGAGCATTTCGATGCGGGCCTCGCGCTCCTGGCGGAGATGATTCGTGAGCCGCGTTTCGACGCCGGCGAGTTCGAGCGGCTGAAGGCCGAGCGACTGGCGAGCATCCTGCAGTCGCGCGCCGACCCGGGCCGGCTCGCCGCCGAGCGATTACTGTCTGAGGCGTATGCCGAGGACACGCCGTATCGACGCCTGGCGGCCGGAACGCCCGAGACGGTCGGCACCCTGACTCGTGACGACGTCGTCGGCCATCACGAAACGCACGTTCGGCCGGGGCTTTCGCACCTCGTCATCGGCGGGGCCTTCGAGCCCGATGCGGTCGTCGCGTCGGTCGAGCGTCACCTGGGAACCTGGGCTGGTGCGGGGCCGGGACATCGCACCTTCACGCCCCGGGCCGCAGGGGCGCGTCGGATCGTGATCGTCGACCGGCCGGGATCGGTCCAGACCGAGCTGCGGGTGGGGCACCTGGGGATCGACCGCTACGACGCGCGCTACTTCCCGGCCATCGTGATGGGCACGGCCCTGGGCGGCAGCTTCTGGTCGCGCCTCAACCGCCGGCTGCGCGAGGAGCTGGGATACACCTACGGGGCCCACTGCGGCTTCGATCCGCGGCGCGCGCCAGGGCCCTTCGTCGCCGCCGCCGCGGTGCAGACGGAGGTGACCGCCCCAGCCATCGGTGAGCTGGTGGGGGTCCTCGAAGGCGCGACCCGCGCGCCCTTCGAGGAGGCAGAGCTGCGCGAGGCGCGCGACTACCAGGTCGGCGTCTTTCCCCTTCGCTTCGAGACGACCGGCGGGATCGCCGCCGCCATCGAGCCGATCGCGGTCTATGGCCTCGCGGACGACTTCTGGCAGACCTATCGGACCCGCCTCGAGGCGGTCGGGCCGGCCGAGGCGCACGCCGCCGCGGTCGAGCTGATCCGTCCCGATGAGCTGGTGATCCTGGCGGTCGGCGACGCCGCGCTCATCCGGGACGAGGTCACCGCACTCGGGGTCGCACCCGTCGAGGTGATCGAGGCGCCCTGAGTCGGGCCTGCGCGGCGGCCTCTGCCCGGTCGCGGGCACGTGCCAGGCGATTCCGGGCGGCTGCGATGCGTCGTGCGGGGTCGGCGCGCAGGCGGCGACGGTTGAGTGCCTCCGGATGGTCGCCGCGCGCAATCTCTGCCAGGAGGGCGGAAGCGCGCTCCAGCTGCCCACCCTCGGTCAGCAGCTGCACGATGCTGAACCACCGCGCGGGCTCGGTGATCGGCGCCGCCACGGCACGCTCCAGCAGCTCTGCGGCACGCCCGGCATGACCGGCGCGCAGGTGAGCCGTGATCGCGGCGCGCACATCGGCGAAGGCGGGAGGCATCTCGAGCGCCTCGAGATAGTTGAGGAGCAGCTCGGCTGCCTCGGCGCGGTCCTCTGGCCGGCCGCGTCGGACCCGCGCGTCGCGATACTCGGCCAGCAGGGCGCGCAGCTCGCGGTCGACCCAGGTGCGCGGCGGGCTGCCAGGGACGTACCGCAGGGCGACGCCGCGCAGGTAGCCGGTCCCGCGCAGGTACTCGCTGGCGCTCACGTAGGCCTGCCGCAGGTCGGCCCGCACCAGCGTCTCGTAGCCGCCGTCCAGCTCGACCAGTCGCTCCATCGCGCCCAGCCAGTCGTCGGTTCGCCCACGCTCCCGGTAGTGAGTGGCAGCGAAGCGCAGCCAGTAGCGCTCGCGATGCTCACGCCAATCCTCGCCGTCGATGTGGTTCGCCACGATCCAGGCCGTCTGGGCGGCGGGGCCCGCCACGAAGACCTGGGTGGGGACCCGGAAGCCGTGGACGCTGCGCCACTCGGGCATGTGCCACCGCGTCCGGGCCGGGCGGGCGGCCAACCGGGGACGCCGCACCGCAGAGGGAGCCTCGTCGCGCTCGAGCGGCCAGTCCAGCGTCGCCGCTCTGCCGCGCTCCAGCTCGTGGTCGTAGTGCAGCCGCCGAAGCGGGTCGCGCAGCTCGCCCCAGGCGCGGTTCAGAACCGATGTTCGCCGGGTGGCCAGCGCATCGTCCGCGCTCCGATCGGGGTGGTGGCGAAGCACCGACTCGCGGAACGCCGAGCGCAGCTCGGCCACGGTGGCCGAGGGCTCGGCGCCGAGGACGGCGTAGTAGTCGCGACGCTCGATGCGGGCGTCATCGGTGATCGTGGTGCTGGACATCCGACCGAGTCTATCCGGCTATGCTGCCCGGCAACATGGCCCTGACCTCACGCCCGGGCGCCGCCGGCCTCGGTCATCTCCTGATCATCGGCGGCGCAGAGGACAAGCTGCGCAAGCGCCGCATCCTCAAGGAGTTCGTGGCCGCCGCCGGGGGTCTCGACGCGCGTATCGCGGTGATCCCCACCGCCTCCTCCCTCGGTCCGGAGATCGT
>JALYNS010000015.1 GCA_030773035.1 Chloroflexota bacterium | reverse complement strand
GCTCTGGACGGGCGAAGCAGTCCCGAAAGCCGAACGAGATGCGGGTCGCCTTGCGCGATGCGAGGGCCCGCGACTTGGTCGCCGATCCCGTCCCTTTGGGGATGGGCGTACGGGACCAAGTTCCCGCTTGGGCAAGCGAGCCCGTGCGCCTGAGTCGCATAGGGCTCATGGCACTCAGCATGGAGATCTTTCTGAGACGTCTCGTCGAGCCGTCACCCGGGGCAGTGTGCGTCTGGGCGATGCTGGCCGTCGGCTTGATGGCGCTGCCACTCGACGAGCGAGCACCAAGTGTCGGTGGCGACGTGGCCCAAGGTGGTGGACCGGCAGGGGTCGGGTTTTCCATGTCGAGGACCTGCTAACCGCAGTGACATCAGACTCTCTTCTGCATCTGAGCGCGCTCACTCGTCCACGGGCACAGGATGAAGGATCCAAAGGCGCGCCGTTGCGGCTCTTCGCCGATCTCGTCGAGCGCCGCACGGACGTCTCGCAGAATGCTCAGAGGCAGTTGTAGCGGCGGCTCATCCGGCTGGTAGGTCGTCAGCACGGGATAGTCGACCCCCGGCGTAGCGGTCATCTCGATGTGGCAGCCCAGCACGTGATGCACGACTCGACCGCGCCGAACACTTCGCCAAGGAACTCGGAGGCCCCGTTGGCGATCTTCGGCTGTGCGGTGAAGCCGGGTTCCGACGCCATGAAGACGATGACTTTGACGACGCGCTTGATGGCCGAGAGCGCACCGACCTGCTTCTTGATGGCGGCGGGGCGTTCAGCGCGCACTGCCGGGCGGCGGCGTACCCCTCCTCCTCGGACACGGCCCCGCCGAGCTTGCCGGGCGTCATCAGCTGACCGTCCTTCATGGGCAGCTGTCCGGAGGTGAACACGCGGTCGCCGTCACGCACGGCGGACTGGTAGACCACCACGGGCGGCACCACGTCAGGGACTGTGATGCCGAGCTCGGCCAGCTTGGGTTCATGCCTGGCGCGATCTGCACCAGCTCCCAGCCCTCGGAGCCGAAGTGTCGAGGATCTGCTTCGCGGCGTGCGTCAGGATCGGCGCCGTCAGGTACTCCCACTTGGTCATGGGCGACCCTACTGCCGGGCGTCGGCGCCCTGGCCTGCCCGTCCGGGGTGACCCGCCTTCTGCGGGTAGAGCGTCTCGCCGCGCGCCAGCATCTCCACCATCTCGGTGATCTTGCGGGCCCGGCTCTCAGCGCGCTTCATGCTCTCGACGCGATGGATCAGCGCGAACCGGTTGGCGCTCGTGAGCACGTCGAACATCGCCTGCGCGTCCGGCTCCGCCGCGATCGCCGCGGCCAGGTCGTCGGGCACCTGGCGGGTCGCCGGACCGGCGTACGCCGCGTCCCACCGCCCGTCGGCGCGCGCGGCCTCAACCGCGGCCCGCCCGGCGGCGGTCATCCGGCCCTGCTCCTCGAGCGTCGCCACGAGCGCGACGTTTCGCTGGGACCAGCTGCCCTTGGGGCGGCGCGGGGTGATGCGCACGGTGTAGCTGTCCTCGTCGCGCTTGCCGGCCTGGCCGTCGATCCAGCCGAAGCAGAGCAGCTCCTCGACCGCGCTCGCCCACGTGATCGTGGTGTTCGAGCCGCCCTTCTTGGTCAGCACCAGCCGCACGCCGGGAGACGTCGTGTGGTGCTCTTCGAGCCACGCCCGCAGCGCGGCCGGGTCGGTCACGAGCAGCTCGGGCAGCAGGGTTGCCATGGGTCCGACGCTAGCCGCGGCCGCCGACACCTGCGTCGCTCAGGCGGCGAACCGGAGGAGGGCGCCGAACACGAGGTCGAGCCTGTCGTGGCCAGTGGAGGTGCTGCTGGCCAGGTTGCGGGGGCTCGGGATCGGTAGGTGTGGCCGGTAGGGGTGGTGGTCTCCATCTCGTGTCGTCGTCCTGGTCGGATCCGGGAGTGCCAGCCGGCCGCTTGTTTGGCGTGGTTGCAGGACTCGCATAGTCCTGGCCCGTTGGTCTCGTTGGTGGGGCCGCCGTCCTGGTGGGCTTGAACGTGGTCGACGTACCGAGCGTGGTGATCCCGGGCGGGACGGCGAATTGATGTTCACGTAGGTGCATGTCACCAGACCGGATGTCAGGACG
>JALYNS010000014.1 GCA_030773035.1 Chloroflexota bacterium | reverse complement strand
CGCATGCTGGGCTTCCAGGCGCAGGGCGCCGCGCCGATCGTCCTCGGGAAGCCGGTCGATGCGCCGGAGACGGTGGCGACAGCCATCCGGATCGGGAACCCTGCCTCCTGGAACGGCGCGGTGGCGGCAAGGGACGAGTCAGGCGGGGTGATCGAAGCCGTGAGCGACGAGGAGATCCTGGAGATGCAGCTGCGCATTGCGCGGAGCGAGGGGATCTTCTGCGAGCCGGCCTCTGCCGCAGGAGTGGCAGGCGTGGCGCGGATGGCCCGCGAAGGCCGCGTGGCCGGATCCGAGACGGTCGTCTGCATCCTGACCGGCCACGGCCTGAAGGACCCGGACATCGTCTCCGGCGAGGAAGGCTCCATGCGCACCATCCCGGGCGATGCGACCGCGATCCGCGAGGCGATGCGCCTCTAGGCGAGGCGTCCGTATCGGCGCATCACCTCGACCAGCCGATCGTGGGGCAGGGCGTGGAAGGTGATCCCGTCCCGCCCGACCATCGTCTCGGCCGCGACCAGGGAGTTCACGATCGCCTCCTCGGTGGCCTCGATGGTCGCCCAGTAGAGGTCGTCCAGGTAGTCGTCGTTGAGCATGGTCAGCGGGAAGGTGCGCGGCGACCCTTCGCGATCCTCCGGATGCAGGGTCCGATTGCCGGTCGCGAAGGCGAAGAAGATGTCCCCCGAGTCGTGCTCGCCGCCGCCACCGACCCGCGCGATGCCAAGCGACGAACGCTGCGCCAGTCGTCGGCATTGGTGCGGCAGCAATGGCGCGTCGGTGGCGACGATCGAGATGATCGAGCCGGCGCTCGGATCGGGCACCTCGGGCCAGGGAATCTCGGAGAGCGGAATCTCGCGCCCGACGGGCACGCCGTCAATCGCCAGCCGCTCACGCCGACCGTGGTTGGCCTGCACCAGCACGCCCACGGTGTACCCGCCGTCCGAATCCTGCACGCGCCGCGACGAGGTCCCGATGCCGGCCTTGAAGCCGAACGCCTTCATCCCCGTGCCGCCGCCAACGTTGCCCTCTACGACAGGCCCCGCGGAGGCCTCCGCCAATGCCGCGAACACGTGCTTCGGGCGAACATGCAGCCCATTCACGTCGTTGAGATAGCCGTCCCAGGTCTCGCCCACGACGGGCAGGGCCCACTCTCCCGCCGGCAGCCCTTCACGGATGCTGGCCTCGATGAGTGCGTCGCGCACCACACCGACGCTGTGCGTGTTTGTCATCGCAATGGGGCTCATCAACATCCCGGATTCCCGAACCCACTCGAGCCCCGTCATCTCGCCGTATCCGTTCAGCGTGTGGCTGGCCGCGAAGGCCGGTTCGGCGCGCGCATCGCCCTCGCGCGGCAGGATCACGGTCACCCCGGTACGGATCGGTCCCTGGCCAACCACCAGCGGACCATCGCCTGAGATCAGCGTGGCGTGGCCGATGCGAACGCCGGGCACGTCGGTGATGGCGTTGAGGGGACCGGGCGGCAGGTCGCCGATGGCGATCCCCAGGTCACGTGCGCGCATGGTCGCTGATGATGCCACGCGCTGCTACCCTGCCCGCCATGCTGCGCGACGCCTTGGCCGCGTTTCAGCCGGAGGAGATCGCCTTCATCGCGGACCCCTACCCGGCGTACGACGAGCTGCGCCGGGCGGGTCGGATCCATTACGACGAGCGCACTGACCACTGGCTGATCACCCGCCACGCCGATGTCAACGCCCTGCTGCGGGACCGCCGCTTCGGGCGCACCTACCTGCACCTCGCCACGCACGCAGAGATGGGCCACCCACCCGACCCCGCGGTCCAGGCGCCCTTCTGGCACGTCATCCGCAACGGGATGCTCGATCGCGAGCCGCCCGATCACACCCGCCTGCGTAGCCTCGTCTCCAAGGCGTTTACCCCTCGGCGCGTCGAGGAGCTGCGGCCGACCATCCAGGTGATCGTCGATGGCCTGGTCGACGAGGCGATGGCGCGCCGCGAGTTCGACCTGCTGGCAACCGTGCTCGAGCCGCTGCCGGTGACCGTCATCGCCGAGCTGCTCGGCATCCCCGAGGCGGATCGGCATCTCCTCCGCCCCTGGTCGGCCGAGATCTGCCTCATGTACGAGCTGAACCCGTCAGAGGAGTACGCACGCCGCGCGGTGCAGGCCAGCATCGAGTTCGGCGACTACCTGCGCGACCTGTCGCGCGCCCGCCGCGCCAACCCGGGTACGGACCTGATCAGCGGCCTCACCCAGGTGGTCGAGGAGGGCGACCGGCTCACCGAGGAAGAGCTGATCGGCACCGTGGTGCTGCTCCTGAACGCCGGCCACGAGGCGAGCGTCAATGGCTCGGGCAATGGCTGGTGGGCCCTCTTCCGCAACCCGGGTGAGCTGGCCCGCCTGCGCGCCGATCACGCGCTCCTCCCCACCGCGGTCGAGGAGCTGCTGCGGTACGACACTCCCCTCCAGCTGTTCGAGCGCTGGGTCCTGGAGGACTCCGAGATCTGCGGCGTCGCCGTGCCCAAAGGCGCGGAGCTCGGCCTGATCTTCGGCTCCTCGAACCGCGACCCCGACGTCTTCGCCGATCCGGAGCGGCTCGACCTGGGCCGCGAGCCAAATCCGCACATCTCATTCGGTGCCGGTATCCACTTCTGCCTCGGCGCCCCGCTGGCCCGCCTGGAGATGCAGATCGCCTTTGAGACGATCCTGCGCCGCATGCCACTGCTGGAGCTGGTCGCCGAGCCCGAATGGAAGCCGACCTACATCATCCGCGGCCTGAAGTCCCTCCCCGTCCGGGTGTGACCGACTCCCTGCCGCGCTGCGCCTGGGGCACGTCCGATCCCCTCTACGTCGCCTACCACGATGCGGAGTGGGGCGTCCCGCTCCACGACGATCGGCGCCTCTTCGAGCTGCTCAACCTGGAGGGGGCGCAGGCGGGGCTGGCCTGGATCACCATCCTGCGCAAGCGCGAGGGCTATCGGCGTGCCCTCGACGGCTGGGATCCCAAGCGGATCGCCGAATACGGCACGGACGACGAGGCGAGACTCCTTGCCGACACTGGGATCGTGCGCAATCGCGCAAAGATCCGGGCGGTCATCGGCAATGCGCGAGCCTGCCTCGGCGTAGATGACTTCGACCGATACCTGTGGTCGTTCGTCGACGACACGCCAATCCAGAACCGATGGACCGCGCCGGGCTCGGTCCCGGCCGAGACCGATCTCTCCCGTGCCATGTCACGCGATCTGAAGAAGCGCGGCTTCTCGTTCGTCGGGCCGACCATCGTCTACGCCTTCATGCAGTCCGCCGGCCTGGTCAACGACCACCTGGTTACCTGCTTCCGCCACGCGGAGCTGGCGACGCCCACTCAGCGCTGAACTGTCCACGCATCTGGCAGCGGACCCGCATCGATGATCGCCACGACGGCGGCGAGGGGAATCGCCGGTCCCTCCCCAGTCGGAAAGGTGATCAGCAGCTCGCCTCCGGTGATCGGCGACCCGATCGATGGCGCGACAAGGACGACCCCGTCGACGACAAGCGGCGCGTAACCAAGAATGTTGTCCGTGGTGTATGTCCCGAACGCCTCCGCTCCGAGTGTGCCAAAGATAATCTGGAGAGCCGGCTGACCCAATGAATCCGTGATCGCCGCGGCCGACGCGAGCTCGGTCGCGGCCACCAGCGGCTGGACGGTGGCCGGCACACGGTCGCCGGGGCTGGGAGGCTGCTCGCCAGCCGGCCAGGGCACGAATGCCACGACCCCTGGGCGCCGGAGGACCTCGTCGACAAGCTCGTTGTCGAACGCGAGCGGGACAGCCAGCGTGAACTTCATGGCTTCGCCGGTCGTTACCGTGATGTCCGTGATCCCGAGCGCATTCAGACGTCTAGTGAAGGTCGCCTCCGCTGCCTCGATCACCGCCTTATCGGCCACCGGCACCGGGATGGTGACCGTCATCGCTCGCGTTGGAGTCGTGGGCTCTGGAGAGGCCGCGCACGCGGCCAGGCCCGCGACGAGGACGATCGCGAGCAAAAGGTGTGCCGGCAGGCGCATCACCGCGGTCCGAGCCTCCACCCGCCGAGCCGCCATGTCAAGGACCGGCATCGGCCGACCGCCGGTGGGGGAGCCGTGACCGTCCGTATACTCGGCCGGCATGTCCATCCCGATCGCCACCGTGGAGGTGCCCGCCAGCAGCGCCAACCTGGGAAGCGGCTTCGACTGCTTCGCCGCGGCGTTGAGCTTGAAGCTTCGCGCCGAGCTCTTTCCTGGCGACGAGGCGGGCATCCTCCTCAACGCCCACGGCGAGGGGGCTCCGGGGCAAGACGACGACCCTGAGCAGAACCTGCTGCTCCGTGGCTTCCGCGAGGGGCTGCGGCTCGCGCTGGGTGCGGAGCGGGGAGCCGCAGCCTGGCGGATCGAGGTGAGCAGCATGATCCCGGCGGCGCGAGGGCTGGGGAGCAGTGCCGCCGCGATCGTGGCGGGGTTGCTGCTGGGGGCCACCGCGGGCCGACGCGCGCCCGATGCCGACGAGCTGCTCAGCCTGGCGGCCACGCTGGAGGGGCACCCCGACAACG
>JALYNS010000013.1 GCA_030773035.1 Chloroflexota bacterium | reverse complement strand
GCACGCGGGTGCGCATGATCCAGGTCGAGGTGGAGGTGAGCGGCAGCCACCTCGCCACCTGGGTCGCCGACGGCGTGGTGGTGGCCACCCCTACCGGCTCCACGGCCTACTCCTTCAGCGCCGGCGGCTCGGTGCTCGACCCGCGCCTGCGCAACATGATCATCACGCCGGTCGCCGCCTACCTGTCCCCGCTGCGCAGCGTGGTGGCCGGCGAGGACCACCTGGTGCGCCTCACCCTGCGCCGGCCGAGCCAGGGCGCCACCATCAGCATCGACGGTCAGTGGGACCTGCCGATGGCGGTCGGCGAGACGGTGGAGGTGCGCGCGCTGCCGGTGCCGCTGCGCATGGTCGAGCTGAGCGGCAGCACGCCGTTCTACGACCTGCTGCGCACCAAGGCCTCGCTGCTCCCGTACTGAGCGCATGGCGGCCCCAGCAGATTCGGCGCTCCAGGCGGCGATCGGCGCGTTCCTGGACGAGCTGCAGGTCGAGCGGGGGCTCTCCCCACTGACGGTCGCCGCCTACCGGCGCGATCTCGCCCAGTTCGCGGCGGCAGCGGGACGCTCATGGCGAAACGACCCGGAGCCGGTGCGCGACTTCGTGAACGGGCTGCGGCGCGAAGGGCGACGGCCCAGCACCCAGGCGCGCAAGGTGGCGGCGATCCGCAGCTTCTACGGCTTCGCGCTGCGCGAGGAGCTGGCAGATCGCGACGTGGCCGCGCTCCTCGACGCCCCGAAGGCGGGGAGCTACCTGCCCGATGTGCTCGGCCCCGAGGTGGTCGCCGGCATCCTTGACGCACCGCCGCCGAACGCGCCGGCCGGGATCCGCGATCGGGCCATCCTGGAGCTGCTCTACGCCTGCGGCCTGCGCGTCAGCGAGCTGACCGGCCTCGACACCGACCGCCTCGACCTGCCCGGGCTGCAGGTGCGCGTCATCGGCAAGGGCAATCGCGAGCGCCGCGTGCCGATGGGCGAGGAGGCCCGCGAGCGGCTGCATCGCTACCTCGCCGGCCCCCGCGACGCATGGACCGCTGGCCGCCCCAGCGCGGCCGTCTTCGTCAGCCAGCGCGGCCGACGCCTGGCGCGCGAATCGGTCTGGCGCCTGGTGCGACATTGGGCGGCCGTGGCAGGGGTCGAGGCCCGCGTCACGCCGCACACCTTCCGGCACAGCTTCGCGACGCATCTGCTCGAGGGGGGAGCGGACCTGAGGGTGGTCCAGACGCTCCTTGGCCATGCTAGCATCAGCACCACCCAGCTCTACACGCACCTGACCGGAGAGCGCCTCCGCGAGGTCTACGCGCGGGCGCATCCACGAGCCTGAGCAGAAGCGGAGCACTCCCGATGAGTTACGCCCGAAATCTCCTGAGCCGCGGCGAGGAGATCGTCTTCGAGAGCCGCCAGCACTGGTTCGCCGTGCTCGGCCAGACATGGCCCTTCGTCATCGCCGCCATCCTGTCCTTCGCCGTCCTGCTGTGGCAGACGACCTCCACGCCCGGAGACCTGACCGGCATCCTGCAGATCGTCTCGCTGCTGGTATTGCTTGTCTCGCTGGGTCGAATCGGAATCAAGGTCTGGGCGTGGCGCAACCAGGAGTACTTCGTCACCACCCGCCGGCTGATCAAGGCAGAGGGCATCTTCAACAAGCAGATGGGTGACTCGGCGCTGGAGAAGGTGAACGATGCGCATCTCACGCAGAGCTGGCTGGGCCGCATCTTCGACTACGGCACCCTCGACATCCTGACCGCCGCCAATGAAGCGGCCGGGATCCAGGATTACGACATGCTGGCGGAGCCGGTCGCATTCAAGATCTCGATGCTCAACCAGAAGGAGAAGCTCGAGCGGCCGGACCTCGCCCCGCCTCCCCGCACGCAGTCGCCGACCCAGATGCCCGCCATGCAGCGGGCGGAGCCGATGCCTCCCCGCGCGGGCTCGGACCGCGTCGCCGAGGTTCCGGTGGGCGCCCCGGTCCACTCCACCGCCCCCGTGGCTCCTGCAGCGCCGACCTCGCCCCCCTCGGCCGCTGACCAGCTGACCGCGACCCTCGAGAGCCTTGCCGCGCTGCGCGACAAGGGATTGATCACCCCCGAGGAGTACGAGGCCAAGAAACGCGACCTTCTGGAGCGGATGTAGGTGGAGGAGCCCCGTCGCTCCTTCGCGGACGGGCTCTACGGGGCCGAGCTGGAGCGGCGCATCGACGAGGCGGCGGCGACCATTCAGGCGCGCCTGGCGGACACCCCCGATCTCGCCGCGCCGCGCCTGGCGATCATCCTCGGCTCCGGGCTGGGCGGCGTGGCGGAGCTGCTGGATCCGGCGCCGCGTGTCACCATCCCGTACGGCGAGATCCCGCACGTGCCGGTCGCGACGGTGCCCGGGCACGTCGGGGAGCTGGTGGCCGGCACGGCAGCCGGGCTCCCGCTCCTGCTCCTCTCCGGCCGCGCCCACGCCTACGAGGGCTGGTCGCAGCGCCAGGCCACCCTCCTGCTG
>JALYNS010000012.1 GCA_030773035.1 Chloroflexota bacterium | reverse complement strand
GCTCGGCCTGCTGTCGCATCCGCATACGAGTGCCGGCCGCGTGCCATCCGACCTCGGCTATCGGCTCTACGTCGAGTCGCTCATGCGCGAGGCGGAGCTGGACCAGGTCGATCGGCTCATGATCCGGCACCAGTTCAGCCAGGTTCAGCTGACCAGCAACGAGTGGCTGCGCCTGGCCGCTTCGATCCTGGCGGGGAGCACGCGATCGGCCGCCGTGGTGACCCCGGCCAAGGCACGCCGCGCGCGGTTCGGCCACCTCCAGCTGGTTGAGCTGGGCGACCAATCGCGTCTGGCGGTGCTGGTGCTCGCCGATGGCAACGTCGTGCAGCGCCGCCTCGACCACGCCGCCATCGAGCGGGTCATGGCCGGCTCGCCGCTGGGCCAGGCACAGCTCGACGACGCCGCCGCAAGCATCAACGCCGACGCGGCCGGGATGACCGCGCCGCAACTGCGCCGCCGCATCCCCAAGCTGACCGGCCTGACCGCCCACGCCGCCGCGGTGGTTGCATCGCTCCTCGAGGACGCCGACACGATCGCCGTCGAGGAGGTGTTCACCGCCGGAATTGGCAACGTCCTCGAGCAGCCTGAGTTCGCCGAGGGCGCCAAGCTGAGCGGCATCCTGGAGGTGCTCCAGCGCTCCGACTTCCTGGAGCAGCTGGTCCCGGTGCTTGCGCGGCGTGGAGGCGTGACCGTGATCATCGGGCACGAGAATGCCAACGAGACGATGCACGAGGTCAGCCTCGTCTTCGCCCCATACGGGGAGCCGGACCGGGCGCTGGGCCTGCTCGGGGTGCTTGGCCCCACCCGCATGCCCTACCCGCGGACGATCCCGACCGTCCGATACCTGTCGACCCTGATGAACGAGCTGATGGCCAGCCAGGCCGGAGAGACCCATGACTGAACGACCGACCAACGGGGCCCCCGAGGGCCCGCGTGACGCGCGGCATGCGAAGGGTCCTTCTCGGGCCGAGCTGCTGACCATGATCGAGGACCTGCAGCGGGTCCTGGAACAGACCCGCGAGCAGTCGGACGAGCACCTGCGCGGACTTCAGCGCACCGCCGCCGACTTCGCCAACTATCGGCGCCGCGTCGACGAGGACCGCGAGGGGCTGGCGCAGTTCTCCAACGCGCTGCTGATCGGCAAGCTGCTCAGCGTCCTGGACGACTTCGACCGGGCGCTGGCCAACGTGCCGGCCGATACCCACGAAGGCTGGGTCGACGGGGTTCGCCTCGTCGAGCGCAAGCTGCGCAGCCTGCTCGAAGCCGAGGGCGTGACCCAGATCGAGGCGCTCGGCCGGCCATTCGACCCGAACCTGCACGAGGCGGTCGTCTCTGAAGAGACCGCAGACCATCCAGACAACCAGGTGATCGGCGAGCTACAGCGTGGATACCGGCTGCGTGACCGGGTCCTGCGCCCATCCCTCGTCCGCGTCGCGAACAACCCAAAGGAGCACTGAGCGCATGGGAAAGATCATCGGCATTGACCTTGGCACGACCAACTCGGTGGTGGCCGTCATGGAGGGCGGCGAGCCGCAGGTCATCACGAACGCCGAGGGTGGCCGCATCACGCCATCGGTCGTCGCCTTCGCCAAGAGCGGGGAGCGGCTGGTCGGCCAGGTTGCCAAGCGCCAGGCGATCACCAACCCGGAGAACACCATCTTCAGCATCAAGCGCTTCATGGGGCGTCGCTTCGAGGACCCCGAGGTGAAGCATTCCAAGGACCTGGTGCCGTACACCGTCGCCAAGGACCCCAAGTCCGATGGCGTGGCGGTGACGCTGGCCAACGGCAAGACCTTCACCCCGCCCGAAATCAGCGCCATGATCCTCCAGAAGCTGAAGGCCGATGCCGAGGCCTACCTGGGCGAGAAGGTGACCGAGGCGGTCATCACCGTGCCCGCCTACTTCGACGACACCCAGCGCCAGGCAACCAAGGATGCGGGGCGCATCGCCGGCCTGGACGTCAAGCGGATCGTCAACGAGCCGACCGCATCGGCCCTGGCCTACGGGCTCGACAAGACCAAGGACGAGAAGATCGCCGTCTATGATCTGGGCGGCGGGACCTTCGACATCAGCATCCTGGAGCTGTCCGAGGGCGTCTTCGAGGTGCGCAGCACGAACGGCGACACGCACCTGGGCGGCGACGACTTCGACCAGCGCGTGATCGACTGGCTGTCGGCGGAGTTCAAGAAGGACCAGGGGGTCGACCTCTCCAAGGACCGGATCGCGCTCCAGCGCCTGAAGGAGGCGGCCGAGAAGGCCAAGATCGAGCTGTCGAGCACGAGCACCACCGAGATCAACCTGCCCTTCATCAGCGCCGATGCCTCCGGGCCGAAGCACCTGGTCATCAGCCTCACCCGCGCCAAGCTGGAAGACCTGGTCGCGGACCTGGTGAAGAAGACGGCGGGGCCGGTCAAGCAGGCGATCGCCGACGCGTCGCTCAAGCCGACCGACATCGACGAGGTGATCCTGGTCGGCGGCATGACCCGCATGCCGGCCGTCATCGAGGCGGTCAAGGC
>JALYNS010000011.1 GCA_030773035.1 Chloroflexota bacterium | reverse complement strand
AGCCTCCACCGCTGGGGCATCCCCCCGGAGCGACTGGAGCTCGAGCTGACCGAGACCGCGCTGATGGGGAACCCGAAGCGCGCCCTGGGGGTGCTCCGCCATCTGGGCGAGACCGGCGTGGTGCTCTCGATCGACGACTTCGGTGTCGGCTACACCTCGCTGAACCAGCTCAAGAGCCTGCCGATCCGGGTCCTGAAGATCGATCGCTCCTTCGTGATGAACATGTCCACCAACCCCGCTGACGCGATGATCGTGCGCTCGACCATCGAGCTGGGACACAACCTCGGCCTGCAGGTGGTCGCGGAGGGCATCGAGAGCCAGGAAATCGAGGATGCCCTTCGGGAGCTCGGCTGCGATGTCGGTCAGGGCTTCCAGATCGGCCGGCCCATGCCGTCGGCGGAGTTCGAGCGGTGGATCGATGCGGGAGGCGCGCCGGTCGCCCCGATGGCACGCGGACACGCTGCGGCCTAGGGTTCCCGCGTGAGACGTCCTGTGTCAACCCCCCGTGGCGATGAGGCGTTGGAGGTTGCCATGGCGAGCAGGGTCGTAGGGGGTGCGGCTGACCCACATCTGGTGAATGACCCGCAGCCAGGCGCGGCCCAGGATCCGGATCGCGTGAGGATGGTCCGCGCCACGGGCCCGAGCGCGCCCGTAGACCTCGCGGGCCCAGGGGTTGCGATGGCGGGTGGCGTCGGCGAGCACCCCGACGGCCGCGCGCAGGCGGTGATCGCAAGCGCGGCGAAAGACGGCCGTGCGCCGCTTGCCCGACTCGATCGCCACCGGGCTCATCCCGGCGTCGGCACACAGGGCCTCGCGGGTGGGGTAGCGCTCGCGCACGTCGCCGATCTCGGCGAGCAAGCTCGCCGCGGTGAGGGTGCTCTTGGGGTCGATGAACAGGCTGAGGAAGATCGCCCCGTCGGCGTGGGCGCGCACGGCGCCGGCGATCTCGCTACCAAGCAGGGCGATCTGCGCCACCAGGACCTCGAGCGCGTGCACCAGCCCGAGCACGATCCCGCGGCGCGCCTCGGCTTCGGCCGGGCCGATCACCGGGCGCGGCGCGGCGCGCAGTCGCTCAACCAGCGCCGTTGCGCTCTGGCGTCCGCAGTAGGAGTTGCGGCTGAGAAACCCCGCCATCCGCTGCGGGCCAAGGCCGTGGGCATCGCCGGCGCTCGGATAGCGGACGAGGAACGCCAACGAGATCGGGCTGTCGATGTCGGCGAACAGGCCCACCGCCCCCGGCCAGGAGCGCTCGAGCTCGGCGCGCAGCTGGTTGGCGAGCCCCACCCGGGTGCCCACCAGGTCCTCGCGCGCCCGGGTGAGCGCCCGCAGCGCCCGGGTCTCGTCGGCATCGGGCACCAGCACTCGGAAGCGATGGGCGTCGGTGCGCGCCAGCTCGGCGAGCACGAAGGCATCCAGGCGATCCGACTTGCCCGCCACCGCAAAGCGCTCGCGCGCCGCCGCGACCTGGTTGGGGTGGAGCGCCAGCACGACCAGCCCGGCCTCCAGGAGCCGGTCGACCAGAAGGCCCTCGGGGCGCTCGATGGCGACCCGCTGGACCTCGTGTGCACGGCAGAGCGCGATCAGCTGGTCGATGCCCCGCTCGTCATGGGCGCAGCGGCGCTCGCACACTCGCGCGCCCTCGGCGTCGCTGATCCGAAGATCGTGGTGCTCGCCGGCCCAGTCGATACCCGCGACGACCTGCATCGGTGCCCCCCTTGCTCGCACGACGGGCAGCCGGGCCGGGAGGTACCGTGGTGGACGCTCATCGGCTGGCGCTCTGAGGCGCAACGCCCTGTTGCCACTTGGGGTACCTCACACCGTCGGGAGGGACGAGTCTCACGCGGGCCCTGGCAGGGGCAAGCGACCGAGGTCCTCTCCCGACGGTGGCCAGCTGAGGCCCGAACCTACGATCCGGCCCGGACGGATCGGGCGACCCGATCCGCCGTAGAGGTTGTCCGATGAGCGTTCGCACCCTCACCGTCGCGGGCGAGGCGGAGCGCGACGTCGTGCCCGATCGCGTGGTCGTCTCCGTCCGGGTCCAGACGCCGGTCCTGCCGTCGCCGCAGGCCGCCCTCGCCCGGTGCGCCGAGGCGCGCCGCCGCCTCCTGGACGATCTCCGCGCCGCCCACCCCGCCAGCGCGATCGCCGACAGCCGGATCTCCACCGAGGCCCAGAGCCGGCGCGTCCAGATCGAGACCGAGCTCGAGGGGTACACGGAGGAGCGGTGGGAGGTGGACGGCTACACCGGCCACTGCCTGGTGACCCTGGAGGACGAGGCCGCGGCCGCCGCCGCGATCATGGCGAGCGCCGGCACCCACCCCGACGCCGAGCGCGTCTCCCCGTACTTCGT
>JALYNS010000010.1 GCA_030773035.1 Chloroflexota bacterium | reverse complement strand
GCCCGTCGCGGCAACGTGCAGCAGCGCGCGATCCGCAAGCCGGCCCAGCTCGCCGCCGGGCGGCGCATACCAGCCCGAGAGCGTCATCTCTGCACCGTGCACCACGAGCGAGCCGGAGAAGACCGGGAAGAGCGGCGCCAGGGTCGCGGCCCGCCAGCTTATCTCGACCTCCCAGCCATCGTTAAGCGGCTCGACCGACCCGATATCGACGTATGCCGCCTTGCGGAAGGCGACGAGCGAGGGAGAGTCACTGACCCTGAGCCGAAGGTCGGCCTCGTGGCGATGCATTCCCGCGGGCGCCCCCTCGACCTCGGGACCGAGCCAGGCTCGCGCGGCCCGGATCGCCCACGCAAGGCGCGCTTGGTCGACGGTGGCCTGGCGGCGCACTCCGAGGTGGCTCATCCGCTCGGCCGGGGGCTGCGATCCGGCCATGGCCGCTACTCCTGGACGATGAGCGCGGTGACCATCCCGAACATGCCGTCCGGCCCTTCGGCATGGGTCAGGATGTGGCAGTGGAAGGCCCACGTGCCGAGCTCCGTCGCCTCCACCAGGACATCGATCCGCTCGCCGGGAGCGACCAGCACCGTGTCCTCGTAGTGCGGATCCGGCAGGAGGTAGCCGTCCTTGGCGATGACCAGCTGCCGAATGCCGTGCAGGTGCATCGGGTGGATCTGGAGGCCCTCGTTCATGTAGCGCACCCGGATCGTCTGCCCCTGGGTGGCGACGATCGGCTCAGTGGCCGGGAAGCCCTTCCCGTTGAGGGTGAAACCGAGCGGCCCGTCGTTGATGATCATCGTGTAATCGATGTCCGCGGCCGGCTCGCCGGAGGCTTCCGGATCGATCACCACGAACGCGCCCAGCAGGCCCATCGGCACCTGGTGGTCTGCCATGAAATGGCTGTGGTACATGTGGCTGCCGGCATTGCGCAGCGTGAACTCGTAGGTGAAGGACTCGCCCGGCATCACGGCCGGTTGGCTGATGACCGGCACGCCGTCCATGGCGTTCGGCACGATCAGGCCGTGTGAGTGGATCGTGGTCGGGACCGGCAGCTCGTTGTGGAGGATGATCCGCACCCTGTCCCCGACTTCGGCGCGCAGCTGGGGACCGGGCACCGTGCCGTTGTAGGCGTACGCCTCGAGCACCGTTCCCGGCTCGGTCTCCCATTGGATGACCGATGCGGTGATCTCCCATTGCTTTGTCCCGTCATCGAGGACCGTGGGCTCCAGGACCTGGTTGCCCCTGCCCTCCGTCTCAGCGGGGAACTGGGCGGTGCGCGCCGCGTCGGCGTCACGCAGCTCCTCGGCGCTGATCGGCGCGGAGGGTGCCGGCGTCATTGTCGTGCCACCGTTGACCATCACCTCGCCGCGCATCCCCCCGTCGGCGTGGCCGGGCACCGAGCAGATGAACGCAAGGCCGGTCGCGGAGATCGTCACCTCGCCGGTCGCCGTGGTGTGCGCCGCTGCCTCGATCTTTGTCCCGTCCGCGAAGGTCAGGTCGTGCGTGATGCCCCCGTCATTGACGAAACTGATCCGGTAGCGACCCGGCGCGCTGACATGCGCCATCGCCGGCTCGAAGCCCAGGTCGAAGGCATGGATCTCGATCGTGCCCAACGGTCCTGTGGCAGCCGAAGCGGCCGGCGAGGACTGAGCGCCGCCTCCACTGCCCGGCGCGCCGAGAACGACGGCCGCCAGGAGCAGCATCAGCGCGAACATGGCGCCCGAGGTGGTGAAAACGACCCAGAGGGCGAGCGAGCGAGGCATCTCTTTCTCCGTGGCGGATGACGAGCTAGGGACTTCCCGGCACGTTATGGGAGCGTGGATGGAGAACCCTAGGGCCGGACGGCCCGGTCCTCGGGGGCCGCACGGCCGTTCCGATCGGACCATCCGTCACATGCCGCGATCCAGCGGGACGAGGAGAGTGGGATGGGGAATGAGAATGACCCCGTATGTACGAAAAGGGAGAGTCCCGTGACCCGTCGATTGACAGCACTCGGCATTGTTCTGGCGTTCATCGGCCTCGCCTTCGCGGCGGCCGGTGCGTATACCTTCGTCAAGACCCAGGAGGGGTACCGCTCGCTCAGCGCGTTCAGCGCGGCGCAGGACGTGCGGCTCACCTACAACGAGGACGGCCAGCTGGTCGACCGCGGCG
>JALYNS010000009.1 GCA_030773035.1 Chloroflexota bacterium | reverse complement strand
GCCGGCCGCCTCGTCGTAGAGGCGGTCAGCGGTCCGCTGCTGGATGGTCGTCATGAGGCTCCGGTCAGGCCGATGCGCCGACGAGCTCGCCGGTCCGCTCGAGCTTGCCCAGCGACTCACCCACGCGTTCCAGCGCGGCGCTGATCTTCTCGCGCGAATTGGCGTAGCTGAAGCGCAGGTAGCCCTCGCCGTACGAGCCGAAGGCGGTGCCGGAGAGGCCACACACGCCCGCGTCGTAGAGGAGGTGGTCGGCGATCTCGTTGCTGTTGCGGCCGAACGAGCTCACGTTCGGGAAGGCGTAGAAGGCGCCGTGCGGCATGATGCAGCTGACCCCGGGGATGGCGTTGAAGCCCTCCACGATCAGCGAGCGCCGCGCGATGAACTCGGCGCGCATGGCGTCGGCCGCGTCCTGCGGCCCAGTGAGGGCGGCCAGCGCGCCGGCGTGGGCGAAGGCATTGGTGCCGCTCACCGAGTTGATGACGAGTGCCGAGAACGCGGGCGCGAGCCAGGTCGGCACGATCCCGTAGCCGAGCCGCCAGCCGGTCATCGCGAACGTCTTGCTGAAGCCGTCGAGCGTGATGGTCCGCTCCGCCATGCCGGGAAGCGTCGCGATGGAGAGCGGCTCGCCCTCGTACTGGAGGCGGCCGTAGATCTCATCGGCCAGGACGACCAGGTCGTGCTCCACGGCGATCCGCGCGATCTCGCGCTGGTCCTCCTGGGTGAGGATCGAGCCGGTCGGGTTGTGCGGCGAGTTGGTGACGATCATCCGGGTCTTATCGGTCACCAGGGAGGCCACCTCGGCGACGTCCATCCGGAAGTCGTTGGCCTCGCGCAGCGGCGCCGGCACCGCGGTCCCGCCCACGTATCGGGCCATGGATTCGTAGATCGGGAAGCCGGGGTTCGGGTAGATGACCTCGTCACCCTCGTCGATGAGGGCGAGCATCGCGTAGAACATGATCGGCTTCGCGCCAGGGGTGACGACCACCTGCTCGGGCGTCGCGTCGATCCCCTTCCAGCGCTTGACATCCGCCGCAAGGGCCGCGCGCAGGGGTGCAATGCCGACCGCCGGGGGGTAGTGCGTCATCTTCTCGTCGAGCAGGGCGCGGCTCGCTGCCTCGCTGACGTGGCGCGGGGTGTCGAAGTCGGGCTCACCGATCTCCAGGTGGATCACGTCGCGGCCGGTCGCTTCCAGGGCCCGGGCGCGCGCGGCGGCCTCGAAGGCGGTCTCGGTCCCGATCCGCTCCATGCGGCTGGCAAGCTTCACGCGTCAGTGCCTCGCTGCGTCAGGTGGGAGATGAGTGTACCGATGGTGTGGCCTGAGCGGGGATGCCAATCGGGCCATTGTGGTGTTGACAAGTGCCGCTGCTATACTTTCCGAAGCGACATATCCAAGCGACCCTGCGCACAACGCGCCAGAGGAGTAGACCGATCCCATGACACTGACCGAATCGACGCCGCAGACAGCACCATCGGCTCCGCAGGCTGCCCCCGCATCCTCCGTTGAGCTGCTGGTCAGCATGACCGACGCGGCCGCCGTCAAGGTGCAGGAGCTGCGCTCACGCGAAGGCAAGACCGATGCGGCCCTTCGCCTCTTCGTGAAGAGCGGCGGATGCTCGGGCTACAGCTACGGCCTGGCGTTCGACGACAAGATCGCCGATGACGATCGGGTCGAGGACCACGCCGGTGTGCCGATCGTGATCGACGCCTTCAGCGCCCAGCACGTGGCCGGGGCAGAGATCGACTACGTCGACTCGCTGATGGGCTCCGGATTCGCGATCAACAACCCCAACGCGGTGAGCAGCTGCGCCTGCGGCTCGTCGTTCAACACCGATGGCTCCCCCGCCAAGGCAGGCGGCTGCCACTAGTCCGCATTCGACTCCAACCCCCGAAGCCCCGGCCCACCACCGGGGCTTCTTCGTGTCTGGGCGGGCTCGCTAATGCCTGAGTCGTGCCAGTGCTACATCGGCACCTATGTGAGCTGAATTGGCCCCAGGTGGGCTTCCCACGCGTCGTGGCAGCATTCCGGCGACTGGTATGACACGTGCGCGCTCTGTCAGGTGCCGATGTAGCAGTCAGATGACTAGCCGGCAACGAGTCCGAGATCCTCAGGCGGGGTCCAGCTCCTCGAACAGCGTGAGTTGGAGGCCAGCCGGCCCCTCGAGGCGCGAGTTGAGCGAGCGCCACGGCGTCTCGGCCGGGCGGGCAAGCAGCTCAGCGCCGGCGGCGACGGCAGCAGCGGTCGCCGCCTCGGCACCGGCCACCTGGAACGCGACGCGGATGTGCCCCGCCACGCGGCGGCCGACCTCTATCGCATCGACGTACGCGGCGTGAGCCGGATCAGCCAACTCCAGCGTGGCGCGTCCCGCGTCGAGGATCGTCACGCGCCCACCGGGTGAGCTGAACGCGCCGATCTTCGGCAGTCCGAGCGTGTCCCTGTAGAAGGCCAGCGCCTCCTCATAGTCGGGTGCGGTCACGACCAGGCGCATCTCGAGCACGGCACCAGCCATCGGTTCCTCCTACACGCGCTGCGGGTGGCCGATGTCGGCCGGATCTGGCTCGTAGGTCAGCAGGTCGTGCGCAAAGTAGCCGCGCTGCGGTTTCAGCGCTGCGACCCGTGCCATCCAGGGCGGGAAGGTCCCGATCGTGTCCAGCCCCGCGGCATCCAGCCGGTGCGAGAAGGCGGCGTAGCTGAACTCCGTTGCGTTGTCGGTCGCCTGGCCGGCCAGCAGCACGCGGCCTGCCTTCGTGTCGACGACCAGCGCCTGGTGCCCCGGCGTGTGGCCGGGAGTCGGGATGATCCGCACCCCCGGGACCATCTCCTCCTCGCCACGGAGGACCTGGAGCAGCACATCGGGGAAGTCGAAGGCGTACTCGGGGTAGGTGAAGTCGATCGTGCGCCCGGCCTCCAGCTCGGCCTCCTGGACATAGATGGGGACCTTCGGGAACTTCGAGTTGCCGCCGGCGTGGTCGAAGTGGAGGTGGCAGTTCGCTATCAGGTCGATGTCCGAGAGCTTCAGGCCGATCGCCGCCAGCGCCCCCTCAACCGGCGTCACCCGCGGCAGGTAGTGGTCGCGCGTCTCGTCGTCGGAGGGCGAGATGCCGTGTCGAACAGGATCCGCGCCTTGGGATGCTCGACCAGGTAGCCGCACACCGGGATCGGCTGGCCGGCGACGGGGCTCTCCTCCGGCGCGACGATGTATCCGTAGTGCAGGCGGCGAATCCGCTCCGGCTCGATCTTCATCGGTCCAGCCGCGTGGGGCCTAGGAAGGCGAGACGAGCGCCCAGACCTGGCGCGCTCCGGTGACACCCTTCAGCTCGTGGGAGCCGTGGTCCTCGAAGCGGAGGTCTGAGTCGGCCACCAGCTCGTAGGTCGTACCTGATACCAGCACCTCGCCGGCCGAGGCGAGGGCCGTGACCCGGCTGACGATGTGCACGGCCACGCCGCGGATGTTGTCGGGGAGCAGCTCAACCTCACCGGTGTGCACCCCGCAGCGCAGGCGCAACCCGAGGTGAGCGCCGCACTCGCTGATCGCCGCCCCGCAGCGGACCGCGCGCTCCGCTCCGTCGAAGATCGAGATCAGGCCGTCGCCGGTGTTGGCGGCCAGCTTGCCGCGGAACTTGTCGATCTGGCGGCGGCTCTCGGCGTTCAGGTCGGCCAGAGTGGTCCGCCAGGCGGCAGGGCCGACTCGCTCGGCAGTGGCCGTGGAATCGACGATGTCAGTGCACACCAGGGTGGCAAGTATCCGCTCGCTGCGACCCGCGGCGGGCAGGGCGAAGGTGCGCATACCCGCGAAATCGTACTGAAGCACCGGCGTGTCACCCACCACCCATGCGTCGTGGCCCGGCAGGATCTCGAACAGCATGCCCGGTGTGACTTCCATCTCCAGCCCCTCGGGCGTGATGTAGTGGAGGGTCCCTTCCATCATCAGGCCCAGGTGGTGGTACTCGCACCACTCGGTCTGCGCAATCGGCTTGACGTCCTTCGACCACTTCCAGCCCGGCTCGAAGGTGATGCGGCCGACCACGAAGTCGCCGAGGTTCCAGATGTCGGTGCGACCGTGGGGGATCGTGCGCGTTTCGTCGGGCATGTCGAGCGACTTGCGCTGCATGTGGGCCATCGGTTCCTCCTGGGCACGGAGCGGCCATTGTCACATTGCTGGGAAGCCGCTAGTCCTCGGAGCCGCGGCGACGCCGCATTGCGACCCCACCCACCACGACGCCCACCACGACGAAGCCCGCTCCAAGGAGGGCGAACGGAATCAGGCCGGACGGGACACACATGCCGCCCCCAAGGCGATCGGGCTCGCCGCATATCAACATCATCTGCCGTACCATCAGCGCCGCCCAGACGCTGCCGGCGCCGACGAGCATCCCGGAAAGCAGCAGCAGACTCCGGAACACGGCGAAACTGACGGCCACGATGAGCACGACAATGGTCAGCCCCGGGAAGCCGAAGACCATGCCAAGGACCCCTAGCAGCAGGCCGTCGACAACGCCCACCAGCCACGTTGCTCTCCCACTGCGGCTGGCCCTGCCCATCGGCTACTCGCCTGACCCGTCGTCCTCGAAGGCCGACGCCCCCGCGACCACCGCCCGCGGCTCCCCGCCGCCCAGCGCCAGCGGCAGGGGGCGCGGCAGGTCGGGGATGGTCACGTGGCGGTCCACCAGCGAACGCGTGCCCTCGATCCCCAGCCGGTCGAAGAGGAGCCCGAACTTGGCGCGCAGGTTGGCGCCGATCTCCGCCTCGGCCTCGGCGGGGAGCATCCACAGCTCTCGCTTGAACGGCCCGATCGCCTTCTTGCGGGTCTTGTACAGAAACTGCTCATCGGTCTCGTCGGCCTTGCGCTCGTCGGCACAGTTGGCGACGCACCAGGCCATCATCTCGGCGTGCAGGTCGGCCGGCAGGCCGCCATCGTCGTACAGGATGTTCTGGAAGCCGGTCGCCAGGTGGATCTCCGCGGCGCCGTTGGTCGGGAAGTGGTGGAACGCCTCCTCCGGCAGGGTGCTTGCGCCGTGCTGCACCGCGCCGGCCAGGCCGTACTCGTCGCGCGCCACGGTCGAGAGGCGCTGCATCGTGTCGAAGTCGATCTTGACCCGCGCCACGCTGCCGTCCGGCAGCACCACGCCGCCGTGACTCGTCCCGGTCTGGATGCTCACCTTGCTGAGGCCCGGCAGCCCCGTGCCGTGCACCATGCCGAAGTAGCCATCCAGGTAAGCGCGCAGCTCGTCCTCGGTGGAGTTGACCTTCCCCACTTCACCGATCTCGCCGCCGATGCTGACCGTCATGCCGTCCGGCTCGATGGAGCGGATCAGCCCCGTCAGCTCGGCGGTATTGACCGCGTTCACTCGCTGCTGCTCTGCCACGGTCGGCTGGGCGAGATCCACCAGCGTGCTGCTGTCAATGTCAACGTTGAGGAACCCTGCGGCCACGGCCTCGCTCGTGAGCTGCTTGAGGCCGCTCATCTCGTCGCCCGGATCGGCCGCCCACTTGGTGGCGTTGAACTGGAAATGGTCCCCCTGCAGGAACACCGGCCCAACCCACTCCGAGCGGATGGCGGCGGCCAGGATCACCGAGGCGTACTCGGCGGGTCGCTGCTCGGTGTAGGCCATCTCCGACTTGGCGATCTCGAAGACGATCGCCCCCGCGTCCCGCTCGAGGGCGGCGGCGAAGGCCTGCCGCGCGGTCAGGTAGGCGGTCGCGCGCACGTTAATGGCTGGGACCGTGAAGTGGGTGGCAGAGAACTCCCCGCGGCCGCGGGCCATGTACAGCTCATGGATGCTGGCCGAGCCACAGCCGAGCGCCTGCGACGCGCTCCAGATCAGCCATCGTGCGGCGTCGCGGAGCGCCTCGTCGGGGTTGAACACCGCGTCGTTGACAACGCGCTCGATCACCTCGCGCCGGAAGCGCGCGGGATCGGCCACCGTCAGGCGGGTGCCCTCGATGCGGGCTGTGCCGTCCAGGCGGGCGAGGAGGTCATCGGCGCTGGCGGAGGTCACCTCGCCATGCTAGCGGAGCGCCGATACGAGCGTAAATGCCAGCAGGGGCGCAACCGGCAGGCCCACCGCCGCAGCAAGGAGGTACCAGTCCCGCGCCGCCACGCCATCCGCCACGCCGCGGCGTCGCAGCCCGCTGACCCAGGCCAGGACCGCCGAGAGGCCAGCGACGTAGAGGAGGGCCGCGGAGCCAAGCACGCCGACCACGAAGGGCCGCACCCGGACGCAATCGCCGAAGGCAAGCGGTCCGCCCGCCGGACAGGTTGCGCTCAGCTCAAGCGCGATCAGCCCACCGGCGGCAGCCAGGATCAGGAACGACCAGCCGAGGTGGACCAGGAGCAGCCGGGAGATGGCCCTGGGCCCGCTAGCCGCGGGATCCCCAGGCGGCGCTGGCGGCGGCGGCGGCCTCGGCTTCGCGGCGGGTGATACGGCGGTACTCGAACCACAGGTACGCGAGCCCCGTCGCTCCACCACCGGCGGCCACCGCCCCGAGTGCCAGCGCGGTGAGCGGGAAGAGCGGCGGGATGAGGCTCCCGCCGGCCAGGTTGAAGAGCATGAACGGGATGATCCCGAGCACCAGCCCCACGTACTGCAGGAAGTCGAGAAAGCGGATCAGCGACCACGCGAATCCGCGCCGCCCGCGCGCGGCCTGGGTCCAGAGCGCCAGGATCAAGATCAGGGTGAAGGTCGGCCCGCCAACGAGGACAACGGCCACGAGGTAGCCGACGTCCTTGGAGAAGCCCAGGTAGAGGGTGGTGACGGTGTACATGTAGTTCGGGATGTAGCCGAGCACGAAATACAGGAAGAGCAGCAGCGGCACCCCCTTCAGGAGCGCCACCAGCCACGTCTCCGACCCATACAGCATCCAGCTCATGAACTCGTCGATCTCGCGGGTCACCCGTGAGATCAGGTCGCGACGCGGCGGGACGGTGTAGGCGTTGCTCATCGGATCGTCACTGCTTCTGGCTCAGCAGGAAGGTGATCAGCGCTTGCATCGCGGAGGTGCTGATCCTGCCCTCCGGATGGACCGGCATGCCGGTGGCGACCCCATCGTTGTAGTTGACCGCGGAGTCGCGGATCCAGCGCTCGAGGAAGGAGCGGGCATCGGCGATGTAGTCGGCCTGCAGCTCGTCGAGGCGGCTGATCGGCGTCGGCAGGTCGATAACTGGCTCATTGCCGATGTTGAGCAGGCCCGGGAAGACATCCGCGACGCCGGCGAGTCCGGGGCCGTGGCAACTGCCGCAGCCGGAATCGACGTAGACCTTCTGGCCGGCCTCGATCGTGTCGGGAACCTCGACATCGGGAAGGGCCCCCGCCTCCAGCGCCCACGTCTCGACCAGCGCGGTCAGGGCATCGATCTGGTTGATGGTCAGCGCGCCGCCCACTTCGTTGCTCCACGCCGGCATCGGCGAGTTCACATCGCCCGACACGACCACGCCACCGAAGCGGATCACCAGGTTGACGTAGTCGGGGGGCTCGCCCGGCTTGCGGAACTCAGTGAATGAGCCGCCGTTCCCGGCCTTCAGCTTTTCGTAGATGCTCTTCGAATGCAGGTTGGGCGCCGTTCGCCCGGTCGTTCCGACCTGGCCACCGGTCCCGTCGGCACCGTGGCAGGCGGCGCAGTTGGCGGTGGTGTCGTCAGCCGACGGCCCAAAGACCTCCTCCCCGTAAGCGAGCAGCTCCTCGATCTGGGTCTCAAAGCGGGCCTCGCGACGGGCCCCGTCGGTCAGCCAGTAGAAGGCGGTGAAGAGGGACATCGCGCTCACCAGGACGACGCCCAGGGTCTTGATGCGCATCGCTCAGGCCGCGCAGTGGGGGATGTTGTTGGTGTCGCGGTTATCGAAGGTCGCGGTGCCGATCGGCTTTCCGCCGACGATCGCGCTGGTGTCAATCACGTACACGCCATCAACCACGTCGACGGCGAAGCTGTCCATCCCGCGCGGTGCGGGCCCGGCGCGCTTCTCGCCCAGGATCGTGTACTTGCTGCCGTGGCAGAGGCACTCGAACCAATGGCTCTGCTCGCACAGGGTCGGGATCTGGCAGCCCAGGTGCGGGCACTTGCGATACAGGGCCAGCACCTCGGCACCGGGGTCCGCCACCGTCTCGTTGCTGCCGTCGACCAGTGACTTGGCGGCGGGGACGTTGATGAAGAAGACGCGGGCCTTGCCGAAGGCGAACGGCTGACCGCTGGCCCAGGTCGCCTGCGTGGCGGCGATGTCGCTCGCCTTGCCGAGCGTGAACTTGCCGCCGAGGCCGGTGCGCACGTTCGGCCACAGGAAGTTCACCGTGCCCGCCAGGAACTCGAGCGTCAGCAGCCCCGTCGCCGCCCAGAAGACGTTGCGCATGAAGCCGCGCCGGCTCATCTCGCCGACGGGACGGCCGGGGACCTCGCCATAGGTCGGTGGGTGGCTCATAGGGTGAAGTAGATCCCGTCCCACGGCCAGACCCAGTTCCAACCGGGGCCGCGGAAGAAGGAGCCGATCAGGACAGTGACGATGCCGCCCACCATCAGGGACATGAAGAACACCCAGATGAGCTTGCGGTCGCGTGCAGCCCTGTACGGGGAGCGATCGACGAACGGGATGGCCATCAGGCCGACGAGCCAGAAAGTGGGCACGATCAGGCCCCCCACGGTGGCGTTGAAGTAGCTCAGGAGCTCCTGGAGGCCCAGGAAGTACC
>JALYNS010000008.1 GCA_030773035.1 Chloroflexota bacterium | reverse complement strand
GCTCACGATGTTGACGTGGCTCGTCCTGTGGGCGCTCTACCTGTCGATCGTCAACGCCGGCGGCACGTTCTACGCCTTCGGCTGGGAGTCGCAACTCTGCGAGGCCGGCTTCCTCGCGATCTTCCTTGGCAACGCGGTGACGGCGCCGGCCCTGCCGGTGCTCCTGCTGTTCCGATGGCTCGGATTCCGGGTCGAGTTCGGGGCCGGGCTCATCAAGCTGCGCGGCGACGCGTGCTGGCGCGCGCTGCGGTGCATGGACTGGCATCACGAGACGCAACCGCTGCCGAATCCGCTCAGCTGGTTCTTCCACCACCTGCCGCGGCCAATCCATCGGATCGAGGTCGTGGGCAACTTCGTGGCCCAGCTGGTGCTGCCATTCGGGCTCTTCCTTCCCCAGCCGATCGCCTCGATCGCCGCCGGGCTCATGATCCTCAGCCAGCTCTACCTCGTGGTGAGCGGCAACTACGCCTGGTTGAACTGGTTGACCATCGTGATCGCGAGCGCCGCGATCGGCGACGCCGTCGTGCCCGCCGGGATCCTCCAAGCGTTCGGTTTGAACGCGGTGGGCGTCCCCGCCTCACCGGCCTGGTTCGTCGTGGCCGTGATCGCCCTGACGATCCTGGTCGTAGTCCTCAGCTCGTCGCCCGTCCGGAACATGGCCAGCCCGCGACAGGCGATGAACGCCTCGTTCGACCCGTTCCACCTGGTCAATACCTACGGGGCCTTCGGGACGGTGGGCCGGGAACGGTACGAGGTCATCGTCGAGGGGACGGACGGTGATCCAACGGTGGACGCGGCCTGGCGCGAGTACGAGTTCAAGGCCAAGCCCGGCAACCCGCGCCGGATGCCGCCCCAGGTCGCGCCGTATCATCTGCGTCTCGACTGGCTGATGTGGTTCCTGCCGCTGTCGCCGGTCTACGCGGAAGGTTGGTTCCTGCCGTTCCTGGGCAGGCTGCTCGAAGGAGATCCGGCGATCCTGGGACTCCTCCTGCACAACCCATTTCCGGACTCCCCGCCGCGCTACGTCCGGGCCCGGCTCTTCCGGTACCGCTACACCTCCTGGCGGGAGCTTCGGGCGACCGGGGCCTGGTGGACGCGGATGCCGGCCGGCGACTTCGTCGGCCCGATCCGGATCGCCGCGAAATGACCGCTCCACGGTCCGATGTGGTCGACGCCGTCGTCATCGGGAGTGGCCCGAACGGTCTCGCGGCGGCCATCTCACTGGCTCGAGCGGGCCGGTCGGTCACGGTCCTCGAGGCAGCGGCGACCGTGGGTGGTGGCGTTCGGTCGGCCGAACTGACCCTGCCGGGTTTCGTCCACGACGTCTGCAGCGCGGTTCACCCGTTCGGTCGGACCTCGCCGTTCTTCCGCGGATCAGACCTGGCCCGGCACGGCCTGCGGTGGGTCGAGCCGGCGGCGCCGCTCGGGCATCCGCTCGACGATGGGACCGCGGTGCTGCTGGAGCGGGACGTGGACACGACTGCGGCGGGCCTGGGGCGGGACGCCGACGCGTATCGGCGCCTGATTGGCCCGCTGGCTCGCGATTGGGAACGACTCCTGCCCGACATCCTCGGCCCCTTTCACATCCCGCTCTCGCCGCCCCGGGCGATCCGCCTCGCCCTGTTCGGGCGCCTGGCGATCCGATCGGCGACATCGCTCGGCCGACGGTTTCGGGGCGAACGCGCCCGAGCCCTGTTCGCGGGTGCGGCGGCCCATTCGCTGATCGGCCTGACCGAGCCGGTGAGCGGGGCGGCCGCCCTGGTCATGCTCGCCAGCGCTCACGCCGACGGCTGGCCGTTCCCCGAGGGTGGCGCAGGACGGCTGGCCGAGGCGCTGGCGGACGAGGTCCGCGCCCTGGGCGGGACCATCGAGACTGGGCGACGGATCGACCGGCTCGATGACGTGCCGGCGCATCGCGTCGCGCTGTTCGACGTCACGTCACGGCAGCATCTCGCGATCGCCGGTGAAGCGCTCCCATCGGGCTATCGCAAGCGGCTGGCTCGCTTCCGCTACGGGCCGGGCGTCTTCAAGGTCGACCTGGCCCTCGACGGGCCGATCCCCTGGCGCGCCCCCGAGCTCGCACGGGCCGGCACGGTCCACCTCGGCGGGACGTTCGAGGAGATCGCCCGATCGGAGACCGCGGTCGCCCGCGGCCAGCTCCCGGACCGTCCGTTCGTGCTCCTCGTGCAGCCGAGCGGCTTCGATCGCTCGCGCGCGCCCGAGGGACGAGCCACGGTCTGGGCCTACTGCCACGTCCCGAACGGATCGAGCGCCGACATGACCGAACCGATCCTCCGCCAGATTGAGCGCTTCGCCCCGGGCGTTCGCGAGCGCATCCTCGCCAGTGCGACTTCCGGCCCGCCGCAGCTCGAGGCCTACAACGCCAACGCGGTCGGGGGCGACATCGCCGGCGGCCGAATGGACCTAGGCCAGCTATTTACCCGCCCCAGCCTCCGGCTGTTCGATCCGTACGCCACGGGCAATCCCCGGATCTTCCTGTGCTCGGCGTCGACGCCACCAGGTGGCGGGGTCCACGGGATGTCCGGGTTTCATGCGGCGCGATCTGCCGAGCGCCGCCTCCGGTAAGCCAGTCCTGCCGCCGTATCCTGTGGGGCATGTCGAGCCGTCCGCCAGCCACAGGTGCGACAGGCCGCGTGCCCTGGTCATTCGGGCTGGCGCTGGCGATCCCGCTCGTCGGGCTCGCCCTGCTGCTGGCGCGGCCCGAGCTCGACGTCGTGTGGGAGCACCACCCCAGCCACTTCTGGCTGGTCCTCCTGACGGCCGCGATCAACGTCGTATTGGCATACGTGACCAACGTTGCCGCCGGCCGGTACCGGGACGCCCGCCTGGTCCTGGTCTCGATGGCGTTCATGGCCAGCGCCGGGTTCCTGGGTCTGCATGCCCTGGCCACGCCCGACGTCCTCCTGGCCAGCCCCAACGTCGGCTTCGTCGTCGCGACGCCCGTGGGGCTGATCGTCGCGTCGGTCTTCGCGGCCGCCTCGGCAAGCGCGCTTGCCGGTCCGCGTGCGGCCACCGTGCTTCGTTGGCGTTCGGCGATGCTAGGCATCCTCGTCTCGGCGATGGTGATCTGGGCGATCCTGTCCGTGGCTGCCCTGCCTCCGCTGGACGGCCCGCCGCCTTCGCGGGAGGTCGCCGGTCTGCTGGCATCGCTGTCCGTGTTGGCCGAGCTGCTCTATTTCCTGGCAGCCTGGCGGTGCGTCCAGATCTATCGCCGCCGTGGCGGCGTCGTGCTGTTGAGCCTGGCGGTCGCCCTGGTGTTGCTGGGCGAGGCGACCATCGCCGTCACGCTCAGCCGGAACTGGCATGCGAGCTGGTGGGAGTGGCACCTGCTGATGCTGGCTGCGTTTGCCGCGATCGCCCTGGGCGCCCGGAGTGAGTACCGGCGCACGGGCACCTTGACCGGGGCCTTTGGCGGGCTGTATCTCGAGGCGACGCTGGCCCGCGTCGATCGATGGTACGCGGGTGCGATCGCCGCCGTCGCAGCCGCCGAGGCGCGCGGTGAGACGACCGAGCGCGTGCTGACCGGGCTCAGGCGCGAGGGCGCCACCAACGAGGAGGTCGCCCTGCTCGCACTCGCCGCCCAGGAGCTGCGCCGGCTCGACGAGGCGTTCCGGCCGTACCTGCCCGCGGTCGCCGCCGAGCAGGTGCGCCGTCAGCCGGCTGCGCCTCTCGGCGGTCAGGAACGCGAGGTCAGCGTGCTGTTCGCCGACCTGGCCGGCTTCACGACCTTCAGTGAGACCCGCACGCCGACCGTGGTGATCGCCATGCTCAACGAACACTGGGCGGCGGTCGTGCCGGTCATCGACGCGGCCGGAGGTGCGATCGAGCAGTTCGCCGGCGACGGCGTGATGGCGATCTTCAACGCCGGCGGGGACCAGCCCGATCACGCTCGTCGCGCCGCGACGGCCGGATTGGCGATCATCGACGCCGGCCGCCCGGTGGCGGCCACGCATCCCGGCTGGCCGATCTTCCGGGTCGGGGTCAACAGCGGGCGCGCCGTCGTCGGCGATGTGGGCGTCGCCCGGCGGCGCAGTTTCGCCGCGATCGGGGACACCTCCAACG
>JALYNS010000007.1 GCA_030773035.1 Chloroflexota bacterium | reverse complement strand
TCGATCGTTCGTGTCCTCGGCGGTGCCGAAGCCGGCGAACATGCGCATCGTCCAGAGACGCCCACGGTGCCCGGTGGGATGGATCCCGCGCGTGAAGGGCGGCTCGCCGGGGAGGCCGAGGTCGTCGACCTCATCCCAGCCCGCGTCGCTGCCCGGCGGAGGGCTGAACCGATAACGGGGTCGGTCGAGATCCGGGTCGTTGGCCGGGTCGTGCAGGTCGGCGGAGCTGTAGACGCGGTCGACCTCGACCCCCGACTGGGTGATGAACCGACCTTTGCGCTCGCCGCCTCGCTCCAGCGCCGGCTTCAGGCGCGACTCTTCCCATGCGCCCTGATGCTCGGCCCAGCGCTTCCTGTCGCTCATGGACGCCATGTTGCGGGTTGCACCGATCTCCCCGCAAGCCGTCCTACGGGTAGAGGCCGCGCAGCTGCGTCGCCTCGGCCACGCGGCCGACCGCCACCATCATCGCTGCCCCTCGCAGGTCGACCCGCTCCCGATCCGCGGTGGCCATCACGCCGGCCATGGCCGCATCCATGATCCGCTCCAGCTCGGCGGCGATCTCGCGATCCGCCCAGAAGAAGGCCTGTGTGTCCTGCACCCACTCGAAGTAGCCGAGCACCAGCCCACCGGCGGTGCACAGGATGTCGGGCAGCACCATCACGCCGCGGTCGCGCAGGATGGCGTCCGCCTCGGCCGTGGTCGGCGAGTTGGCGGCCTCGGCCAGGATCCCGGCGCGCATCCGGTCAGCCGCTTCGGCCGTCACCTGGTTCTGGAGCCCGGCCGAAATGAACACGTCGCAGTCGATGCCGAAGAGGTCGTCTCGCGCGATCGGCTCCGCGCCGGGGCAGCCGGCGATCGAGTTGCGTCGCCGCATCCAGTCAACCGCGGCGGCCACGTCGATGCCCCCTGGGTTGGCGACCGCGGCACGGTCGTCGGCGATCGCCACGACACGCGCGCCGGCAGCGGTGAGCATCTCGGCCAGGATGGTGCCGACACGGCCGAAACCCTGGATCGCGACCCGCCCGCCGTCGAGCGCAATTCCTCGAGCACGGGCTGCCGCGGCGATGCAGTGAAATGCGCCACGGCTGGTCGACTCTCGCCGGCCGCGGGTCCCTCCGATCTCCAGCGGCTTGCCGGTCACCACCCCGGGGATGGTGTGGCCGCGATGCATGCTGAAGGTGTCCATGATCCACGCCATCGTCTGCGAGCCGGTATTCACGTCGGGGGTCGGGATATCCCGCTCAGGGCCGATCAGGACGCTGATCTCGGTCGCGTAACGGCGCGTCAACCCCTCGCGCTCGCCCCCGGAAAGGCGGCGCGGGTTCACGACCACGCCGCCCATCGCGCCGCCCCACGGGATCTCGACCAGGGCCGCCTTCCAGGTGTTGAGCATGGCGTTGGCCCGGACCAGGTCGAAGGTCAGATCCTGCGTGTAGCGCACACCGCCGGTCGCCGGGCCGCGATTCAGATTGTGGTGGACCCGATAGCCGGTGAAGGCCTCGACCGTGCCGTCATCCCGCGTAATGGGGAAATGGACCTCCAGCTCGCGCTTCGGAACCTGGAGGACGCGGTGCATGCCGGCGTCGAGGTTCAGTCGCTCGGCCGCAACGTCCAGCTCGCGTTGGGCGGCAGCCCACACGTTGTTGGCGGCGTGCGTTCCGGTCTCCGAGTCAGGCATCGGCGCACAGGCTAGCGAAACGGCGGCGAGCAATGGCGCCGCGGGCGCATCGGGTGGCACACTGTGCGCTCTTTGACCCGACGCGCCGGCGGCCCAGCCCATCGCCGCTCCGGCGCGCAACCGCGACCAGGAGGCAGCCATGTCCCCGCGCGTGATGACCGTCAGCGGCCCGATCCCACCCGACCGAGTCGGCTTCACCCTCCCCCACGAGCACACCGGCATCTATCTCTGGCATGTCCCGGACCGATGGGACTACTGGGAGCTGACGCCCGACGAGCTGGTCCTTGCCGAGGAGCTCGCCGATTTCCGACGGCGTGGCGGCTCGACGATGGTCGACATGACCGGCCCCGGCGTGGGCCGCGACCCCGAGCGGTTGCGTCGCCTTGCCGCACGCAGCGGCATCCAGATCGTGATGGGCTGCGGCTGGTACCGCGGGGCGTACTACCCCGCGGAGGCGCGGATCGACCTCCGCTCGGTTGACGACCTGGCGGCGGAGCTGATCGCCGAGTTTCGCGACGGCGTGGCGGGGAGCGGGGTCCACCCCGGGATCATCGGCGAGATCGGCACCGACAAGCCGTGGGTCAGCGCCCTCGAGGAGCGTGTCCACCGTGCGGCCGGTCGGGCCGCGCTGGCCACCGGTATGGCGATCAGCACGCACGCCATCCTCTCGCCGGTTGGCCTGGCACAGCTGCGCATCTTCGAGGAGGAGGGGGTCGATCCTGCGCGCGTGGTGATCGGGCATGCCGATTCCTACCCGGTGCTCGACCACTACCTGGCCATCCTCGATCGCGGCGCGAACCTGGAGTTCGACTTCATCGGGCACCGATTCGGCACCGAGGAGGCCGCCGAGCCACGCCTCATCGAGCTGATCGTCGAGCTGCTGGAGCGCGGCCACGGCCCCCAGCTGCTGCTCAGCCAGGACGTCTGCCACAACAGCCAGCTGAAGGTCAACGGCGGGCTCGGCTACACCTACCTGCAGCAGCATTTCCTGCCGAGCCTGCGCACCGCGGCGGTGGGAGAGGGCGAGATCGCGCAGATGACGATCGACAATCCGCGCCGCATCCTGACCATCGAGTAGGGAGCCGATGCCCGAGGCGCGCGACCCGGCGGCCGACCTGCGGCGGATCGCGTTCCTGCTGGAGGCCGCCAGCGAACCGACCTTCCGGGTGCGTGCCTTTCGATCGGCGGCGGCGACCGTCGACCAGACCGCACCGGTGGAGCTCACGGACCGTGCGCGGCGCGGCACGCTCCGCGAGATGCCGGGCATCGGCGAAGTCCTGGCCCGCACGATCGCCGAATCGCTGCGCGGCGAGGAGCCGGTCTACCTTCGGAGGCTCGAAGCGACCGGCGGCCAGCCGATCGCCGAGCTGGGGGCGGCGCTTCGCTCGGCGTTGCTCGGCGACTGCCACGTCCACTCGGACTGGTCCGATGGCGGCTCGCCGATCCGCGAGATGGCAGAGGCGGCGCGCGGGCTGGGCCACGAGTACATGGTGCTGAGCGATCACTCCCCGAGGCTCACGGTCGCCAATGGCCTTTCCGGCGAGCGGTTGGAGCGGCAGCTGGGCGAGGTGGCACAGCTCAACGCGGAGCTGGCACCGTTCCGGATCCTGACCGGGATCGAGGTCGACATCCTCTCCGATGGATCACTTGACCAGGATCCGGACCTGCTGGCGCGCCTCGATCTCGTCGTTGGGAGTGTCCACTCCGAGCTGCAGATGGCCGAGGGCCCGATGACCCGGCGCCTGGTGACTGCGCTCGCCAATCCCCAGCTCGACGTGCTGGGGCACATGACCGGCAGGATGGTCGCCGGTAACCGGAAGCGCCCGCCATCGGCCCTCAACGCGGAGATCGTCTTTGCAGCCGCCCTGCGCTTCGACAAGGCGATCGAGGTCAACGCCCGCCCGGAGCGGCTCGACCCGCCGAAGCGCATCCTGCGGTTGGCGGTGGAGGCAGGCTGCCTGTTCGCGATCGACTCCGACGCGCACGCACCGGGGCAGCTGGCGTGGCTGCCCTACGGATGCGATCGGGCCGCCGCCTGCGGAGTGAGCGAGGGATCGGTGGTCAACGCCATGGATGCAAATCGGCTGCTCGCGTGGGCGGCTGCGCACGAGGGTTGATGCCTGGCATCCGTCATACTCGATGTCCCGTATCAAGGAGATCTGCCATGTCGGTTGCCAAGGTCACCGAGCTCAGCTGCACGTCGAGCGAGTCATTCGAAGATGCGATTCGTCAGGGAATGGCGCGAGCCAGCAAGACTCTGCGCGGCGTGCGCGGCGCCTGGGTCAAGGAGCTGCGCGTGAACGCCGGGAGCGATGGCGCGATGGAGTTCCAGGCGAACATCCTGGTCACCTTCATCCTCGAGGGCTGAGCATCCCGGGAGGCGCCACGGACGCCTACTCGACGGCGAGCCCGATGCGGTGCTCGCGACGAGCGAAGCGGCTGCGGTAGGTCGGGTTCGAGACCCGCGCGTTGACCGCGGCCGCATCGAGCGGCTTGGCGCTGCGCGGGGGGTGGTAGCGGCCGCGCTCGGCGATCGCGCTGGCAAGCTCCGCGGCGGTCTGCGGCCCGCGCTCGGCGATGACCGCCAGGATCTCGTCATGGAGCGCCACCTTTGAAGCGGCGCGCGCCTTTGGCCTGGCCGATGCCCGACGGTTGCTGGCACGCGCAGGCCGCGCAGTCGAAGCGGCTGGGTCGACGACCTTGCGAGGGCGGCCGCGGCCGCGCTTGATCGGGGCCTCCATGGTGGCCGTTGGCGTTGGCGTCGTGGCCGGCTCCGCTACGGCTGCGCTCGCCATCTGGTCGAGACGACGAGCCAGGTCCTCGACGCGTGCAGCCAGGGCAGCCAGCCCGTCCGGCGCGATCGCCGACGGAGCCGCTCCGCCGCGGGCAGAGTCGAGGCGCTCCTCGACCCAACGGGTCACCAGCTCGCCGGGGCGGACCCCCGCCTCGGCGGCGAGCAGCTTCAGGGCGCCCAGGCGGCGTGGATCCAGCCGGATCGACATGCCGCCGTCGTCCATTGGCCGAGGCGCGAAGCCTCCCGGACGGGCGGGTCGCGACGGCGGTCCGCTGTAGCGGTCATCACGGGGCGGCCCGGCGAAGTCCCCGCGATCGCGCGGCGGCCCGAAGGACGGGCGGTCACGCGGCGGGCGGTCGCCGAAGGATGGGCGGTCGCCGGGCGGGCGTCCGGGGCCGCCGGGTCGG
>JALYNS010000006.1 GCA_030773035.1 Chloroflexota bacterium | reverse complement strand
GGGCGACACGCTCCGCCTGGAGGTCACGCTCGACAAGCTGCGTGGCGTCTTCGGCCGCGGCCGGGGCGTGGCCACCGTCGACGGCGAAGTCGCGGTTGAGGCGACCATCAGCTTTGTGATCCCACGCGACCAGTCGATCGCGGGAGGTCGCCTCGGTGATTGACAGCCGATGGCAGCGCCCGAGCTCGGCTGAGCGCGGCGAGCGGCGCGTGGTGATCACCGGCATGGGTGCCGTCACGCCGATCGGCAACGATGTGCCCTCCTTCTGGGATTCGCTCGTGGCCGGCCGCAGCGGGATCGATCGGATCAGCGTCTTCGACCCCTCGCGACTGACCGCGCGGATCGCCGGCGAGGTGAAGGGCTTCCAGCCCGAGCTGGTGATGCCGCGCAAGGAGGTCCGCCGCCACGATCGCTACGTGCACTTCGCGTGGGCCGCCTCGCACGAGGCGATGCGTGACGCGGGGCTCCCCAACCCGGTCGAGGACGAGCACCTGGCCGAGCGGACCGGGGTGATCATCGGGTCGGGGATCGGCGGCATCAACACGATGATCCGCGACATCATCGAGTCCCACGTGCTGGGGGTGGAGCGCATCGGTCCATTCCTGGTCACCTCGCTCATCCCGGACATGGCAGCCGGCTACGTGGCCATCTTCGCCAACGCTCGCGGCCCGAACTACGCCACGGTCAGCGCCTGCTCGAGCGCCAACCACGCCATCGGCGACGCCGCCAACATCATTCGCCGCGGCGATGCCGACGTGATGATCGCCGGGGGCGCGGAGGCGGGCATCGGCGAGATCCCGATCGCGGCCTTCGCCGCCATGCGCGCCCTTTCCACCAGGCGCAATGACGAGCCGCAGAAGGCATGCCGCCCGTTCGACGCCGGCCGCGATGGCTTCGTGATGTCGGAGGGGGCCGGGGTCGTGGTGCTCGAGGCGCTGGAGCATGCGCTCGCGCGTGGTGCCAGCATCCACGCCGAGCTGGCCGGCTATGCCGCCACCGACGACGCGTCCCACATCACCCTGCCCGCCCCCGGCGGACGCGGCGCGGTGGGATCGATGAGCCTGGCCCTCGCCGACGCCGGGATGACCCCGCCCGAGATCGGCTACATCAACGCGCACGGGACCAGCACGCTGCCCAATGACAAGGCCGAGACGGCGGCGATCAAGACGGTCTTCGGCGAGCACGCCTCCACGACTCCCGTGAGCAGCACCAAGAGCATGACCGGCCACCTGCTCGGCGCCGGGGGCGGGATCGAGGCCATCGCCTCGATCCTGGCCATCGAGAAGGGGTGCCTGCCGCCGACCATCAACTACGAGGTGTCGGACCCCGACTGCGACCTCGACTACATCCCGAACGTGGCACGCGCATCGGCGATCAGCGCCTCGATGAGCAACTCGTTCGGCTTCGGCGGCCACAATGCCACGCTCATCTTCCGACGGTACGACGCGTGAAGGCGGTGACCCGATGACGGCACCCGCCGAACAGGTGCTGGCCGCCATCGACCTCCTGGCGCCGGCCTTCGAGGCGAGTGGCCTTGATGAGCTGGAGGTGGAGGTCGGCGAGCTGGTGGTCCGCCTTGCGCGCCCGCGTGCTGCGACCGCTGCCGCGGGGCAGGCCGGCTCGGCGACCGCGCCGGCTGCGACCGCGACCGGCACGTTGACGCCCTATGGCGAGCCGGCGCCGGGGATGCGCTTCGTGACCGCCCCGCTGACCGGGGTCTGGTACGCGGCCCCGTCGCCCGGGGCGCGCCCATACGTACAGGAGGGTGACGAGGTCGGCGCCGGCACCGTGGTCGGGCTGATCGAGGCCATGAAGCTGTTCAACGAGATCAAGTCGGACGTGGGTGGCCGGGTGACTCGCGTCCTCGTCGAGCGCGGAACGCTGGTGAGGCGCCAGCAGCCGCTCGTCGAGATCGACCCGCGCTGACCATGCGATCGCAGGAGGAGAGAGGGATGGCGCCCAACGCCGTGATCACCGGGTGGGGAATGTACGCGCCGTCGCGCGTGATGACCAACGACGACCTGACCAAGCTGGTCGACACCTCGGACGAGTGGATCGTCTCCCGCACCGGCATCCGCGAACGCCGCATCGCCGGCGACGAGGAGACGACCACCAGTCTGAGCGTCAACGCCGCGCGCGACGCGCTGGCCGTGGCCGGCATGGACCCGTCGGAGGTCGACCTGGTGATCGTCGCGACCTGCTCGCCTGACTATCCGCTGCCCGCAACCTCGGTCACGGTGGCCACCGCACTTGGAGCGACGCGCGCCGCCGGCTTTGACCTGCAGGCCGCCTGCTCCGGCTTCCTGTACGGGCTCGCCACCGGCAGCAGCTTCATCCGCAGCGGCATGTACCGCAACGTGCTGGTGATCGGCGTCGAGGTGCTCAGCCGATTCCTGAACTGGAAGGACCGCAACACCTGCGTCCTGTTCGGGGATGGGGCGGGCGCCGTCCTGCTCGAGGCATCGGACCAGCCGGGCGGGCTGATCGGCTTCAACCTGTTCAGCGACGGCACCGGCTACGAGGGGATCATCGTGCCGGCCGGGGGATCGGTCTGTCCCGCTTCGCCACAGACGAGTGCGGATGGCATGCACTTCATCCAGATGGCTGGCCGCGAGGTCTACAAGTACGCCACCCGCCAGCTGGTGGATTCAGCCGTGGCCGCGCTGCGCGACGCCGGCCTGACCGTTGCGGAGGTCGACCAATTCGTCTTCCACCAGGCCAACCTGCGGATCATCGAGAATGTCCAGCGTCAGCTGGCGATTCCCGATGAGAAGACCTACGTGAACATCGAGAAGTACGGCAACACGAGCGCCGCATCGGTGCCGATGGCGCTGGTCGAGGCGATCGCCGCCGGACGCGTCAAGCCCGGCGACAAGATTCTGATGGTGGCCTTCGGGGCGGGCTACACGGCCGGAGGCGCGGTGGTGGAATGGACTGCCGATCCGACCCGGGCCTTCCTGGCACCCGGCGAGCAGACCCGGCTCGGGCAGCCGCGTCGCGCCGAGCCGGAGCTGGCGGTGGCCGGCTGATGTTCGACCTGACCGACAAGGTCGCGCTGGTGACTGGCGGCAGCCGCGGCCTGGGGCGCGCCATCGCGCTGGCCCTCGCT
>JALYNS010000005.1 GCA_030773035.1 Chloroflexota bacterium | reverse complement strand
AAGCCCGAGCGGTTGAAGGCCAGCACCAGCCTCGGCAGGTCCGGCAGCTCGTCCCCTTCCCCTGGTATCGGCCCCTTCGCCTGCTCGGCGGGCGCGCTCAGGATGTCGGCGAAGCGCGCGTTGAGATCGGCGAGGGCCGCGGGGCTGATCGGCCGGCGGATACGGAGCACGAGCGCGTCGCGCACGTAGCGCTGCGAGTGGTAGAGCTTGTAGAAGTTCTCCACCTCCGCGGCGGCCTGCTCCACGTCGTCGGTGACGCGATAGAGCTCGGGGTCGTTCGGCGACACCGTGCCCCGCCCGACCATCTCCCGCCGGATGAACTCGTCGAAGCTCTTCCAGTAGGTCCCGCCCGGCTCGTCGAGCATCACGAGCGGCAGCACCGGCGACTTCCCGGTCTGGATCAGGGTCAGCGCCTCGAACGCCTCGTCGGCGGTGCCGAAGCCGCCGGGCAGGAACGCCATGGCGTGGGCCTCGCGCACCAGGAAGAGCTTGCGGGTGAAGAAGTACTTGAACGAGACCAGCTTCGGGTCGTCCGCGATCCAGGGATTGGCTTCCTGCTCGAACGGCAGCCGGATGTTCAGCCCGAACGAGCGCTCGCCGCTCGCGCCTTCCTGGGCCGAGCTCATGACGCCGCCGCCCGCGCCGGTGATGACCATCCACCCCGCCCCGGTGATCCGCTTGCTGAAGGCGTACGACTGCTCGGAGATCGGGTGGGCGCGCGGCGTCCGGGCGGAGCCGAAGATCGTGATCTTCGGCACGGTGCGCCAGGGCGCGAAGACCTTGAAGCCGTAGCGGATCTCCTTGAACGCCGCGTTGGCGATCCGGAGATCGGCCACGCCGGCGCCGTCCTCGTACATCTTGAGCGACGTGGTGAGGAGGTCCGCGTAGATCGGCCAGGTGGACTCCGGCACCCGGAGCTGCTCGAGCAGCGCGTCGATTCGCCGGTTGGCGTCCTCGGATTGCAGGTGGTAATGCCGGTCCGGACTCACATCAGCAGTATACACGGCGCCCCATTCAGGCCAGCGTATGCCGGACCATCTTCCCCTCGACCAGGTAGATGACCATCTCCGCGATGTTGGTGGCGTGGTCGGCGACCCGTTCCATGAACCGCGAGATCAGGATCACCCGGATCGCCCGGGAGACCGTGCGCGGGTCCTCCATCATGAAGGTCAGGAGCTCCCGGAAGATCTGCTCCTTCAGGGCGTCCACCTCGGCGTCCTTCGCGCACACCTGGCGGGCCAGGGCGGTATCCCGCGCCACGAAGGCGTCCAGGCTCTCCTTGACCATGCGCTGCGCTCGGTCCGCCATGCGGGGCAGGTCGATGTAGGGCTTGAGCTGGGGCTCCCGGTTCAGCTCGAGCGCGCGCTGGGCGATGTTGACCGCCTGGTCGCCGATGCGCTCCAGGTCGGTCACGATCTTCATGGCGGTGGTGATGAAGCGCAGGTCGCCGGCCGCCGGCTGGTGCAGGGCGAGCAGGTTCACGCACTGCTCGTCGACCTCGATGTCGTAGGTGTTCACCTGGCGGTCGCGGTCGATGACCTCCTGGGCGATGACGTCGTCGCGCTCGAGCAGGGCCCGCATGGCGCGCCGGATCTGATCCTCGACGAGCCCACCCATCGCGAGCAGGGTCTGCTTGAGCGACTCGAGCTCCTCGTGAAAGTGCCGCTGCATCGTGTCCTCCCGTTTACCCGAACCGCCCGGTGATGTAGTCCTCGGTCTGCTTCTCGCGCGGATTGGTGAAGAGCTGTCGGGTCACCCCGACCTCGATCAGCTCGCCGAGGAGCATGAACCCGGTGTAGTCCGACACCCGGGCCGCCTGCTGCATGTTGTGGGTGACGATGACGAACGTGTAGCTGTTCTTCAGCTCGAGCATCAGCTCCTCGATCTTGGCGGTGGCGATCGGATCGAGCGCCGAGCACGGCTCGTCCATCAGCAGGACGTCCGGCTCCACCGCGATCGCGCGCGCGATGCAGAGCCGCTGCTGCTGGCCGCCCGAGAGCCCCAGTGCGCTGTCCCGCAGACGGTCCTGCACCTCGTCCCAGAGCGCCGCCCCCTTGAGGCTCCGCTCGACGATGCCCTCCAGATCGCTCTGGTTGCGGACCCCGAGGATGCGCGGGCCGTAGGCCACGTTCTCGAAGATCGACTTCGGGAACGGGTTCGACTTCTGGAACACCATGCCCACCCGCTTGCGCAGATCGGTGACGTCGAGCCCCGGGTCGTTGATGTCGGTTCCCCCGATCCGGATGCTCCCCGCGATCCGCACGCCGTCCACCAGGTCGTTCATGCGGTTCAGACACCGCAGGAGCGTGGACTTGCCGCAGCCCGACGGGCCGATGTACGCGGTGACCCGGTGCTTGGGAATGGACATCGAGACGTCCTTGAGCGCGAGCTTGGTCCCGTACCAGAGCGACAGGTGATCGATCTCCACCATGGGCATCTCGATGACGGGCGCG
>JALYNS010000004.1 GCA_030773035.1 Chloroflexota bacterium | reverse complement strand
ATCGACCGACGTTGAGAGTCGGGTCCCATGCAGCGAGGGTCCGTGAACCCCGTCAGGTCCGGAAGGAAGCAGCGGTAAGCGACCGCCTTCGGGTGCCATGGGGCGACCTGGCTGGAGCCGGACGATGGACGCGTGTGTGGAGGCGGTCGATCGACGCCGGGTGCACGGCCACTCCATCTGCCCGTGGGCGACCGCGACCGAAGCGCCGTTCGGTGTACGGTTAGGAGGCCATGGTCGACCCCACCGTCGCTGCCGCATCCCCCGAGCCGAGCGCCATCTACCGCAGGTGGCGCTCCCAGCGCTTCGCGGAGCTGATCGGGCAGGATCCGATCGTCGCGACACTGCGCAATGCCGTGGCGACCGACAAGGTCGCGCACGCCTACCTGTTCGTCGGCCCGCGCGGCACCGGCAAGACCTCGATGGCCCGCATCCTCGCCAAGGCCATCAACTGCACCGAGCGCGGGGCCGATGGGGAGCCATGCGACCGATGCCCGGCGTGTGTCTCGATTCGCGAGGGGCGTGCCATGGACGTCATTGAGATCGATGCCGCCAGCCACGGCCTGGTCGAGGACGCACGCGACCTGGTGATGCGGGCCCTGACCGCACCGGCCGAGCTGCGCCGGCGGGTCTACATCATCGACGAGGTCCACATGCTGAGCACGCACGCCTTCAACGCCCTGCTCAAGCTGGTCGAGGAGCCGCCTCCGCACGTCGTCTTCATCATGGCCACGACCGATACCCACAAGGTCCCTGCCACCGTCATCAGTCGCACCCAGCGCTTCGACTTCCGCCGGATCTCGGTCGCACTCATCGTCTCCAAGCTGGCGCGCATCGTCGAGGCCGAGGGAGCCCATGCCGATGCCGATGCGCTTGACCTGGTCGCCCAGCTGGCCGATGGCGCCATGCGCGACGCAGAGTCGCTGCTCGACCAGGTGCTCGCCTACGCCGGCGACCACGTCGGCGCTGCCGACGTCCGCGAGGCGGTCGGCCTTGCCGACGAGGCGGAGATCAGCGCCCTGCTGGACGCCTACCTGGCCGGCGACCTGGCGACCGCGCTCGATCGGATCGAGGCGCTTGCGGACGTCGGGCGCGACATGGGCCAGGTCGCGGCGCAGGCGGAGGGGGAGGCGCGACGGCGCCTGCTGCGATCGGCTTCCGACCCGACCCTTGCTCGACGCCTGGCGCAGATGCTGCGCGCCCTTGCGCAGGCCGCCACCGTTGGGGCGCGCGAGGGTCGAGCCCGTCTCGCGCTCGAGCTGCTGGCGGTGGAGACGCCCGCCGACTGGGCGCCGCCGGCCGCGCCGTCGGTATCCGTCGATCGTCCCGCGCCCGCCCGACCCGCGCCCGCTCGACCCGCGCCAGCCCGGCCCGCTGTGAGTCCCGCACCTGCGCCCCGCCCCAGCGCAGTGGCGCCGATCGAGGAGCCGGCCGCCACCCCCGACCGCCCCGGCGACGTGCAGGGCGTCCGAGGGCGATGGGGCGATGTCGTCGAGCGCGCGGCACCGGCCATCAAGCCGCTCCTCCGCGAGTGCCGGCCGATCGCGGTCGACGGGGTCCGGCTGACCCTCGCCTTCCCCGAGGAGCGCGCGTTCATGCGCGCCAAGGCTGCGACCCGAGCACCTGCCATCGAGCAGCTGCTGGGCGTGGTGCTTGGTGGCAGCTGGGCGATCGAATGCGTCGCGAGCAACGTGGAGCTCGAGCCGCTGACCGTGGCCCAGGCGATCGTCTCGGACCCCGGCGACGCCGATGGCCTCGCCCTGCTGGAGGGGGTCCTGCGCATCACCGGCGGCGAGCTGGTCGACGCCCCCGAGGTGCGGTCATGAACCTGGCCCAGATGGCGAGAATGGCCCAGCAGATGCAGACCCAGATGGCGAAGGTCCAGGCCGAGCTCGGAGAGACGCCCCTGGAGGCCACGGCGGGCGGAGGGGCCGTGCGCGTGGTCATCACCGGCGCCCAGGAGCTGCGGCTGATCGAGATCGACCCGGCCGCCATCGATCCCGCCGAGGTCGAGATGCTGCAGGACCTGGTGATGGCCGCGGTCAACGACGCCATCGCGCGCAGCAAGGAGCTGGAGCGCGAGCGGATGGCCGTGGTGGCCGGCGGAATCGGTCTGCCGGGCATGCCGGGCATGCGTTGAGCGACGCCCCGTGAGCGCCCTCATCGCGCCGGTGGCACGCCTGATCGAGGAGTTCAGCAAGCTGCCCGGCGTCGGCCGCAAGACGGCCCAGCGCCTGACCTACCACATGCTCCGCGGCCCGGCCGATGAGGCCCGCTCCCTGGCGGCGGCGCTGGTGGCCGTGAAGGAGGAGGTCGCCTACTGCTCGACCTGCTGCAACATCACCGATCGCGGCGTGGATCCATGCGCCTTCTGCGCCGATGCCCGCCGTGACGCGACCCGCATCTGCGTGGTCGAGGAGCCGCTCGATGTCCTGGCCATCGATCGGACCGGCGAGTACCGGGGCCGCTACCACGTCCTGCACGGCGCCATCAGTCCCATCGACGGTATCGGTCCCGATCAGATCCGCGCCCGGGAGCTGGTGGTCCGGGTCGCCGCGGGTGGCGTGGATGAGGTGATCCTTGCCACCAACCCCAACCTGGAGGGGGAGGCGACGGCCATGTACCTGGCCGAGCTCCTCACGCCGCACGTCCCCATGGTCACGCGCATTGCTCGCGGCCTGCCGGTCGGTGGCGACCTCGAGTATGCCGACGACGTCACCCTGATCCGCTCGCTCCAGGGTCGCCGCCAGGTCGATCGCGCATGACGCTGTGATACCCTCAAATCCCGGGTACCGGCCGCAGCTGAACCCGGCCTGCGGTGCCCGCGGCGTGGAGGTGAGGAGATGAGCCAGGACTTCTTCCCCGACGTGCCGGGCAGAGTCCCGTACGCCGGCATCCACTCGGACGACCCGCTCTCCTTCAAGGTCTACCAGCCAGATCGGCTGGTGCTCGGGAAGCGGATGGAAGACCACCTCCGGATCGCCGTCTGCTACTGGCACTCGTTCAATTGGCCTGGCTCCGACGTCTTCGGGTTTGGGACGTTTGACCGTCCCTGGCTCGACGCGCGCCTTGACCCGATGATTGCGGCCCGCGCGAAGCTCGAGGCAGCCTTCGAGTTCTTCGACAAGCTTGGCGTCCCGTTCTTCTGCTTCCACGATCGCGACATCGCGCCCGAGGGGCGGACCTTCGCGGAGTCGACCTCCAACCTGCTGGTGATGGTGGAGGAGGCGCAGGCGCACATGGCGAGGACCGGCGTCCGACTCCTCTGGGGCACCGCCAACCTGTTCAGCCATCCGCGCTACGCCGCCGGCGCGTCAACCAACCCGGATCCCGAAGTCTTTGCCTACGCGGCGGCCCAGGTGAAGGTGATGCTCGAGGCGACCCATCGACTGGATGGGGCCAACTATGTCCTGTGGGGCGGTCGAGAGGGCTACGAGACCCTGCTCAACACGGACCTGGCACGGGAAGAGCAGCAGTTCGCCCGGTTCCTGGGCCTCGTCGCGGAGCACAAGCACCGGATCGGGTTCAAGGGCACGCTCCTGATCGAGCCGAAGCCGCAGGAGCCGACCAAGCACCAGTACGACTACGACGTCGCCACGGTGCACGGCTTCCTCGCGCGGCACGACCTCGCGAGCGAGTACCGCCTCAACATCGAGGCCAACCACGCCACTCTCGCCGGCCACAGCTTCCACCACGAGGTCGCCACGGCGGTCGCGCTCGGCATCTTCGGGAGCATCGACGCCAATCGCGGCGACTATCAGAATGGATGGGACACCGACCAGTTTCCGAATTCGGTCGAGGAGCTGTCGCTCGCCCTCTACGAGATTCTCCGCGGCGGCGGGATGGCCGGCGGCGGCTTCAACTTCGACGCGAAGCTTCGTCGCCAGAGCCTGGACCGGACCGATCTCTTCCACGGCCACATCGGCGGCATCGACGCGCTTGCGCGCGCGCTGCTGGTAGCTGCCGCGATGATCGAGCGCGGGTCCTTGGAGCAGCACCGTGAGGCGCGCTACGCGGGCTGGGCGGGCGACCTGGGCAAGGCGATCCTGTCCGGCGAGGCCCTCCTCGAGATGCTCGCCGGCCGTGTGACGACGGGGGAGATCGACCCGAAGCCTCGCTCCGGTCGCCAGGAGCTGCTCGAGAACGAGGTGAACCAGGCGATCTGGGAGATCGACCAGACGGCCGACAGCCGCGCGGTGGAATAGGCCGTGGGCCTCGTGCTCGGGGTCGACGTCTCGACGACGGCGACCAAGGCCGTCCTGATCGATCCCGCGGGCACCGTTCGGGGGATCGGCACCGCGGAGTACGGCGTCTCGATGCCGCAGCCGCTCTGGAGTGAGCAGGCTCCGGGCCTGTGGTGGGATGCCGCGCAGTCGGCGATCCGCGCGGCCCTTGCCGCCAGCAGCGCCCCCGGAACCGAGGTGGAATCCGTTGGACTGACCGGGCAGATGCACGGCGCCGTCCTCCTCGATACGACCGGCGCGGTTCTGCGGCCGGCGATCCTGTGGAATGACCAGCGCACCGCGGTGGAGTGCGACGAGATCAGGCAGGCGGTCGGCCCCGAGCGGCTGATCGCGATCAGCGGCAACGACGCGCTCACCGGCTTCACAGCCCCCAAGCTGCTGTGGGTCCGCCGGCACGAGCCGCAGGTGTGGGCCCAGGTTGCCCACCTGCTCTTGCCCAAGGACTACCTGCGCTACCGGCTCACCGGCGAGTACGCGATGGACAAGGCCGATGGGTCAGGGACGATCCTGTTCGACCTCGCCGCGCGGACCTGGTCGCCGGAGCTGCTCGCCGCCCTCGATCTCGACCCGGCGTGGTTCCCGCCGACCTTCGAGGGTCCCGACGTCACCGGCACGATCTCGGCGGCCGCCGCCGAAGCAACGGGCCTGCACGCTGGCACGCCGGTCGTTGCCGGGGGCGGCGACCAGGCCGCCAACGCGGTCGGGGTCGGTGCCGTTTCAGAGGGAATGGTTGCGCTCTCGCTGGGGACGTCGGGGGTCATCTTCGCGACGAGTCACGCCCCGATCCACGAAGCCAGAGGGCGGGTCCATGCCTTCTGCCACGCGGTCTCGGGGCGCTGGCACCTGATGTCCGTGATGCTCTCGGCGGCCGGCAGCCTGCGCTGGTTCCGCGACACCCTGGCCCCTGGCGTCGATTTCAACGACTTGGTCGCCCCGGCGGCAGAGGTCCCGGCCGGCAGCGCCGGTCTTCTGTTCCTGCCGTACCTGTCGGGGGAGCGCAGCCCGCACGCCGACCCGCTGGCGCGCGGCGCGTTCATCGGCCTGACGCTCGGCCATGATCGCCGTCATATGACCCGGGCCGTCCTTGAGGGGGTCGCCTTCGGCCTGCGTGACGGGCTCGACTTGATGCTCGAGGCGGGCGTCTCCGCGCCGGCGCAGATCCGGGCGTCCGGGGG
>JALYNS010000003.1 GCA_030773035.1 Chloroflexota bacterium | reverse complement strand
TGGCGGCTCCTCGTGACCGTGCCCAGCCCGCCACCGCCTCCACGAGTGCCGCTCCGAGACCTTGCCCTCGCTCGGCTGAATCGACGAACATCCCGACGAGAAAAGGACCGGGATCGGCTGGGCTACTCGGGTCCTTTGCGATGCCGCTCGCCAATCCAAGCCACTCGCCGTCCCGCTCGCCGATGAACGTCACGCGGTCGGCTCCGGAGGCGCCGCCCGCGGCCCGCTCGCGCCAGACGTTCTCCGATAATGACTCCTCGCGGGCGAGTGTCGATCCGAACGCCATTGGCGCGTCGGCCAGGGCCCGCAGCCGAAGGGAGCGTAGCTTCAGTCCTTCATCCGACCGAATCCGTCGTAACTCTGGATTCATCGGTTTTCTTGCCCCTCATGGGCCGCCGCCGCCGCCGCAGCCGCCCGCAACAAACCCACGTCCCGCCCGATGGCACTCCCGCGCCCGCTCCGCGTCTCTCTCCTCCCAGGCTCGGCGGATGGCGTCCTGCTCAGCCGGGGAGATCGAACAGCCCTGGACTAGCCCGGCCCAAAGAATTCCGGCCACCATCGCAGCGAGAATGCCCTTCACGTGAGACCTCCGACCTTCCCCACCGGCTGCGCCTCGACCGCAAGAGGCCCTGCGAGGAGGCTGCCGGTGTCGAAGTTACACCAACGCAGGACGCAAGGGGTCCACGATCTCTGCGCGGGATTCATCCCGTCGCCTTGCTTTCCGGCCTGCGGAGGGCCTACTCCGGCAGGGCCCATCCTGCTAGACTAGGCGGCACCATCCCGTGTCACCTTCAACCAGCTCGGTGAGAGGCGCGTTGACCAACGTCCTGCTGGTCTGTCACGCCAATACCTGCCGCAGCGTGATGGCCCACGTCCTCCTGGAGAAGATGCTGGTCGAGCGGCGCCGCGACGGCACGGTGCGCGTGCGCTCGGGCGGCGTCGCCAATCACGCCCGCGACGGCATGATCCCCTCGCTCGACGCGCGCATCGTGCTGCGCGAGGACGACATCCACCTGGCCGAGGACGCCTTCGCCTCGACGGACCTGCGGCGGCATCGCGACATTGTCGCGGAGGCGCACCTGATCGTGACCATGACCCAGCAGCAGAAGGACATGATCGCCGCCTACGAGGAAGCGCAGGGGCGGCCGATCCTGACGCTGCACGAGCTGGCCGGCGAGGGCGGCGACGTGGACGACCCGTTCGGCCAGGGCGAGGATCGCTACCGCGCGACGAAGGACGAGATCAAGCGGTGCCTCGAGCTGGGCGTGGACCGGATGCTGACGCTGCTGCAAGACGGGAAGGAGATCAGCCGATGAGCGACGAGCAGGTTCTCTACGACCCGACCGCCGAGCCCCGCATTCTCACGTCGGGGCTCGCCCCGCGCCTCGCCAGCCTCGAGGGCAAGCGCGCGGGCATCCTCGACAACAGCAAGGCCAACGCGGGCACCCTGATGCTGGCGGTGGTCGCGCGCCTCAAGGAGAAGTACGGCGTCCGTGACGTCGTCAAGCGCGAGAAGGGCATCGCGGGCGCGCCGTCGCCCGATATCCTGGCCGCGCTCACGACGTGCGACTTCGTCCTGGTCGGCAGCGCCGACTGAGGGTCGTGCACGTCGTGGAGTATCCACGGCGCCATCGTGCTGGAGCAGCGGGGAATCCCCACCGTGGTCATGGGGACGTATGAGTTCGAGCAGCTCGCGAAGCTGGAGGCGAAGAACCGCGGGCTGGCCGAGCTGCCCCTGGCCCTGATCCCCCACCCGCTGGGGGGAATCCGCGAAGACGAGGTACTGAAGAAGGCGGAGCTGGCGGTCGAGATCGTGCGGAAGGCGGTCACGCGGGGATGAGCGCGTCCGCCACGGGCCCGGCGGCCAAGGTCTTCCGCCTCAAGGGCGGCTACTCGGAGATAAACCGGCACTATCAGGGGCAGGGCTGGACCGACGGCCTGCCTATCGTTCCCCCGACCGAAGAGGACGTGCGTGAGTTCCTACGCTTCACCGACCGGGCGCCGCGCGACCTGGTCGCGGTGCTGCCCCCGCGCCAGGGCGAAGCCACGGTGGAGCGCATCGCCATCAACGCGGTGATGGCGGGCTGCCGGCCGGAGTATCTCCCGGTCATCCTCACCGCGGTTGAGGCGCTGGCCGACCCCCTGTTCAACCTCGACTCGATCCAGGCCACCACGCATCCGGTGGCCCCGCTGATCATCGTCAACGGACCGATCGCGAAGGAGATCGGGATCAACGCGGGCTACAACGCCTTCGGCCAGGGGTTCCGCGCCAACGTCACGATCGGGCGCGCGATCCGGCTCCTGCTGATGAACGTGGGCGGCGGGCTGCCCGGCACCGGCGATCGCGCCACCCAGGGGAGCCCGGCCAAGATCGCCTACTGCGTGGCCGAGAACGAGGCGGCGAACCCCTGGGAGCCGCTGCACGTCGAGCACGGCTTCCCGGCCGACGTGAGCGTGGTGACCGCGATCGCGTGCGAGGGTCCGCACAACATCCAGGATCACTTCAGCTACACCGGCCTCGGCA
>JALYNS010000002.1 GCA_030773035.1 Chloroflexota bacterium | reverse complement strand
ATGAAGATCTGGCCCTCCTCGTTCTCGGCGGAGCCGACGGGTGCCCCGAAATAGTCGTAGGCACGACGGAACCAGGCGCCGTCCCATCCGCTGGAGTCGACCGCCGCCTCCATCGCAGCGGCCGCGTCCGCGCAGCGTCGAGCCTCGGCCGAGTCGTCGCGTCGCGCTGCGATTTCGCGCATCTCGCTCGCCGCCAGCACGAACAGGCCGGCGATGAAGATCGACTCGGCGACCCCGCCGCTCCGGTTCTCGGTCGTCTGGAATGACTCGCCCGGCGTTTCCGAGAAGCAGTTGAGATTCAGGCAGTCATTCCAGTCGGCACGCCCGATGAGGGGCAGGCCATGCGGGCCGAGTCGTTCGAGCGTGTAGCCGACAGCCCGCTGGAGATGCTCATACAGCGCCGTCTCGCTGCCCTGCCGGTTGTCGTATGGAACGGGCTCGTCCAGGAGGCCTGCGTCGCCGGTCTCCTTGAGGTAGGCAGCGACGGCGAGGACGAGCCATAGCGGGTCGTCGTTGAAGCCGGACCCGATCGCGTCGTTGCCGCGCCGGGTGAGGGGCTGATACTGGTGATAGGCCCCGCCATCGGGAAGCTGGGTCGAGGCAATGTCGAGGATCCGCTGCCGGGCGCGCTTCGGAATCATGTGGACGAAGCCCAACAGGTCCTGGTTCGAATCACGAAACCCCATCCCGCGACCGATGCCGGACTCGAAGAGTGATGCGGACCGCGACACGTTGAAGGTGACCATGCACTGGTACGCATTCCAGACGTTGACCATCCGGTCAAGGTGCTCGCTGCCGGTCTGCACCTGGAGGTTCGCGAGCAACTCGCCCCAGCGCGTGCGGAGAGCAGCCATGGCGCGATCCGTCGCGCCAGGCTCCAGGTGGCGGTCGATCACCGGCCGGACGCCTCGCAGGTCGACCGTGGCGGAGCCGGGCGGGTCGAACTTCGCGTCTGCGGGGTTCTCCGCGTAGCCCAGGACAAAGGTGACCTCCCGCGTCGCACCGGGCTCCAGCTCGAGCCGAACGTGGTGAGAACCCATCGGCTGCCACCCATGTGCGATCGAGTTCGCGGTGGCGCCACGCTCGACGACCAGGGGATCCTCCCAGCCGCGGTACGCGCCCAGGAACGCGTCGCGTCGCGTCTCGAATCCTGCAATCGGCTCGGAGCACGCGAAATACGCGAAGTGGTTGCGACGCTCTCGGTATTCCGTCGTGTGGTAGATGACGCCATCGGAGACCTCGACCTCGCCGATCGAGTAGTTGCGCTGGAAGTTCGTGGCATCGTCGTTGGCATCCCACAGGCAGAACTCCACGGCGCTGAAGATGGAGAGGCTCGCCGCGGTCTCGCGCTCGTTGGTGATGCGCGCGCTCCAGATCTCCAGGGTCTCGGAGAGCGGGACGAGGTAGGTCGTCTCGACGTGAATGCCGGTGTACCGGGCGCCGATCACGGTATAGCCGAGGCCATGCCGACAGCTGTAGTCGGTCAGGTCGCGCCGCATCGGTTGCCAGCTGGGGCTCCACGTGGCGCCGCTGTCGTCGTCGCGCAGGTACAGATAGCGACCCCCAAGGTCGAGTGGCGCGTTGTTGTAGCGGTAGCGCGTCAGCCGGCGCAGGCGGGCGTCGCGATAGAACGAGTAGCCGCCCGCCGTGTTCGAGATGATGCCGACGTAGTCCTCGCTGCCGAGGTAGTTGATCCACGGCAGCGGCGTGTCCGGACGGGTGATGACGTATTCGCGTCGCGCGTCATCGAAATGGCCGTAACGCACCTATCTCCTCCGCAAGGGCTCCGGGCGCTGAGACCAGCCGGCTCGGCGGCAGCACTCCTCGGGCCCGGATGAGAGAGTACCGGAGCGGGTACCCTCTGGCCATGCGGCGATCGGCGGATCCCCATCCGGCAGGTTCGCGGTCCATGGCACCCCTCGACGGCGACCCGCTCTGGTACATGGACGCGGTCATCTACGAGGTCCAGGTGAAAGCATTCGCCGATGCCTCCGGGGATGGGATCGGCGACTTCGCCGGCCTCACCGCCAAGCTGGACTACATCGCAGAGCTGGGCGTGACGGCCATCTGGCTGCTGCCCTTCTACCCTTCCCCGGGTCGGGACGACGGCTACGACATCGCCGACTACAAGACCGTGCACCCCGCCTACGGCACCCTCGAGGACTTCGGGACCTTCGTGCTCGAGGCGCGGCAGCGCGGCCTGCGGGTGATCACCGAGCTCGTCGTCAACCACACCAGCGACCAGCATCCATGGTTCGTCGAATCGCGATCATCACGGTCGAACCCGCGACGCGACTGGTATGTGTGGGCCGATGACGATCGCGGCTACGCCGACGCCCGGATCATCTTCACCGATACCGAGACGAGCAACTGGGCCTGGGACCCCACCAGCGGCGCGTACTACTGGCATCGCTTCTTCAGCCACCAGCCCGACCTGAACTGGGACAACCCGGCGGTTTTCGATGCGGTCGTGGAGGTGATGGGATTCTGGCTCGAGATGGGAGTCGACGGCCTGCGGCTGGATGCGGTGCCGTACCTGATCGAGCGAGAGGGGACGAACGGCGAGAACCTGCCCGAGACGCACGAGGTGCTGAAGCGGCTGCGAGGCGAGCTGGATGCGAGGTACGCGGGTCGCATGCTGCTGGCCGAAGCGAATCAACGGGCGCGCGAGGCGCGTCAGTACTTCGGCGACGGCGACGAGTGTCACATGTGCTTCCACTTTCCCGTCATGCCGCGCATGTTCATGGCGCTGCGGCGCGAGGACGCGACGCCGATCTACGAGATCCTCGAGCGCACGCCGCCGATCCCCGAGAACTGCCAGTGGGGGCTCTTCCTGCGCAACCACGATGAGATGACGCTCGAGATGGTCTCCGACGAGGAGCGGGCGCTCCTGCTGGCCGAGTACGCCGCAGACC
>JALYNS010000001.1 GCA_030773035.1 Chloroflexota bacterium | reverse complement strand
GCCCGAATCCATCCTTAGAAGATCGGGTTCGCCTCCTCCAGGGGCGGCACTGGCGACCCCGACTCCAGGGCGAGGTCGAGCGGGGCGGGAGTCGGTAGCGGCGTGCGAGAGGGGCTAGCTGTCGGCTTGGGCGAGGGTGTCACGAGGCTGACGGCTTTCTCTTTCGGCAGCAGGTTGCCGCCAACGATGAGCAGGCCGCTCACCAGCGCAATCGCCGCCATCGCCACCAGGACCCGTTCTCCGCCCGATGGACCCGGCTGGTACCCCTCGGTCGTCTCCACCGGGACCTGCTGCCGATCGGTCACACGCCGATGATAGGCCCGCCGTGCCAGACTGCCCGCATGCCGACAGGAGCTCCCGAGCCTGAACGTGGGCCCGATGCGGCCACGCCGCCGTTCGAGCGGCTCGACTTCGTCTACATGCCGAGCCGCGACGTCGCGGCGGACGCGCGCTGGTTCACCGAGACGCTGGGTGGTCGGCTCATCTTTGCGGTCGAGGGGATGGGGACGCGGGTCGCCATGATCGCGCTCACCGACGATCCGCCGCGCATCCTGCTCGCCGATCACGTGAAGGGCGACCGGCCGATCCTGGTCTACCGTGTCGCGCACTTCGACGCCGCGCTCGGCACCCTCGAGTCACGCGGCTGGAAGCGGGGGCGGAGCATCGAGATTCCCCACGGGCCGCTCTGCTCGTTCACTGCCCCCGGCGGCCAGCGGATCGCCATCTATGAGCTGGCGCGGCCGGACGCCGAGGAGCACTTCGCCGGTCGGCGCGACTTCTGAGGCTCCCGCCCTCTTGCCTGCTACGGCCGTACCGTCACTGCGACCACGGCCTGGCCAAGGGTGACGGTCCAATAGGTCTATCCGCCAACGGCATGGTTGGGGTGACGGCGTCGCACGTCATTCCGCCGATGCCGTAGTCCCAAGGACGGCGACCTCGGAATCCGCAGGTCGGCGCTGGGCTCGGCTACTACCATTGCGCCGATGAGCCAGCCGGCCTCTTCGGTCCACATCGGGCGCGACCAGTTCCACCTGGCCTGGGACCGCTCGATCGAGCCGATCGTCACGGTCGCCAGCGGCAGCATCGTGGAGATCGACGCGCTCGACGCGTCCGGTGGCCAGATCACCGCCGCCTCGACCGTCGCGGACCTCGCCAACCTCGACTTTGCCCGCGTCGACCAGGTGAACGGACCGATCGGCGTTGACGGCGCCGAGCCCGGCGACAGCCTCGAGATCGAGCTGCTCGAATTCCAGCCCGCCGATTGGGGCTGGACCGCCTCGATCCCCGGCTTTGGGCTGCTGGCCGACGACTTTCCTGATGCCGCCCTGCGGATCACCCGCCTGGGCGCGCACTCCGCCGAGTTCCTGCCAGGGGTGCAGATCCCGCTCGCCCCGTTCTGTGGCGAGGTGGGCGTGGCGCCGCCCACCGCGGGCGCCCACTCGACCATTCCCCCGGACGTCTTCGGCGGCAACATGGACACCCGCCACCTGACGGCCGGCACGAGGCTCTTCCTGCCCGTCTTCGCGGCGGGCGGCCGCCTCTCCCTGGGCGACGGCCACGCGGCACAGGGCGACGGCGAGGTGTGTGGCACCGCCATCGAGACGCCCATGCGCGTGCGGCTGCGGGTGAGCGTCCGCAAGGACCTGCACGTGACCGCACCGGAGTTCCTGACGCCTGGCCCGCTGGCGGTCGGCACGAATATCGGTCCGTACTATGCGACCGATGGAGTCGGCCCCGACCTGATGACCGCGGCGCGCGACGCGGTGCGGCGCATGATCGAGTATCTGGGACGCGAGCACGGCCTGGCGCCGGTCGATGCCTACATGCTGTGCAGCGTCGCCTGCGACCTGAAGATCAGCGAGATCGTGGATGCGCCGAACTGGATCGTGACTGCCTACTGCCCGCTCTCGATCTTCGGCTAGGAGCGCCGCGTGGAGAGCCTGCCCGCCACGCTCTCCCCCGCAGCCCGTGGCCTGATCGAGTCCGATGCCCTGGCCCACGTGGTCACGATCGATGCCGACGGCACGCCGCACGTGAGCATGGCCTGGATCGGTTTCGAGCACGATGAGATCGTCTTTGGCACGCTCGGCGACCAACGCAAGCTGCGCAATCTGCGGCGTGACCCGCGGATCACCATCTCGATCGAGGGCACGCAAACCAACGAGTGGGGGCTGCGCCAGTACCTCGTCCTCTCGGGGACGGCCCGCGTCATCGAGGGCGGCGCACCCCAGCTGCTGCAGCGACTCGCGCACACGTATCTCGGACCCGGTGTGATCTTCCCCGCCATGCCCAACCCACCCCCCGGGTACGTGACGCGCATGCGCGTGCAGCGCGTGTCGGGTATCGGCCCTTGGCGCTAGGCCGACCGCAGCTCATCCAGTTCGTCGAGCGGGCGGGCATCATCGACCTGGGCTGGGGACACCCCGACCCGACGCTCGTGCCGGTCGACGCGCTGCGAGCAGCTGCCGCCCGGGCCTTCGACCGCTACGGCCCCGACGCGCTCGCCTACGGCATGCCGGTCGGGCCCGGTCCACTCATCGAGGCTATCCGCGAACGCCTGGGTGAGACCGATCTGCGGGCGCCCGGCCTGGACGAGGTGCTGATCAGCGGCGGCACGTCGGCCGCCCTCGACCAGGTGGCGACGATGCTCACCCAGCCCGGCGATGTCGTGCTGGTCGAGGTGCCCACCTACCACCTGGCGATCCGCATCTTCCGCGACCACCCCGTGCGGCTCGTGCCCGTTCCCTCCGACGCCGATGGACTGCAGGTCAGCGCGCTCGCGGAGGCCCTGCACGACATTCGCCGGGCGGGAGACCGGTCCCGTCTGCTCTACACGATTCCGACGTACCACAACCCAACCGGGCGCTCGATGGCGCCGGGCCGCCGCTCCGACCTGGTGGCCCTGGCGGCCGAGGAGGGGATCGTCATCGTGGAGGACGATGCCTACCGGGAGCTCTCGTACGACGGCCCTCCCCCGTCGTCGCTGTGGGGCCTCAGTGCGACACCGGGCACGGTGGTTCGGCTCGGCACCTTCGCCAAGTCGATCGCTCCGGGGATGCGCGTCGGATTCGTGACCGCCGATGCGACGACCATCTCACGCTTCGCCGATGGCGGGATGCTCGACTCGGGCGGCGGGGCGAACCACTTCGCCGGGCTGGTCGTGGCCGAGTACATGCGCGTTGGAGACTATGTCCGCCAGGTGGACCTGCTGCGGGACGTATTTCGCGAGCGGCGAGATGCGATGCTGGGCGCGCTCCGCGACACGATGCCGGCAGCGGCGGTGTGGACCGAGCCGGCGGGCGGCTATTTCATCTGGATCGACCTGCCTCCCGGCCTCGACGCT